>JAUYEI010000013.1 GCA_030691385.1 Azonexus sp. | reverse complement strand
CTGATCAATCGGGAGACGTCGATTCCGTGCACTGGCAATACCGTCGGGGGGTGCAAGGGGCTGGTGAAGTAAGGCTCCTGCGCCGGGCTGAATGCCGGCCGTTAACGCCAAAGGCCATGCAGTTGCATGGCCTTTGGCGTTTTCAAGGATAGCTGGCGATTAGCTCAGCGCTTCGACCTCGGCGATGAAAACGTAGCCCTGCGAGCGCAGTGTCTTGATGAAAGCGCTGCCATCGGGCTGTTTGCCGAGAATGCGGCGGATCTGGCTGACGTGGACGTCGATGATCCGGTCGTAGGGCACGTATTCGCGCTTGAGGACGCGCGATAGCTGTTCACGGGAGAGCGGCTCGAAGGGGTGTTCAAGGAAGGCGACGAGCAGCGCAAAACCGGATACACCAAGCGGTGTCGCCCTGCCGCTGGCCAGGGTGAGTTCGCGCGAGGCGGTATCCAGTATCCAGTTGCCGAAATGCAGGCGGCGCATTTCGCCGCGGCCGGGGGCCGCACGCTGGGTACGACGCAGCAGGCTGCGGGTGCGGGCCAGCAATTCGCGCATGTTGCAGGGTTTGGGCAGAAAGTCGTCGGCACCGATCTCGATGCCGATAATGCGTTCGATTTCGTCGGAGCGGGTGGAGTGGATGAGAACGGGAATTTCGGAGTGCTGGCGCAGCTGGCGGAGCAGTTCGAGGCCATCGGCGTCGGGCAGGCTCAGGTCAAGAATGATGACGTCGGGTTTTTCGTCGAGTCGTCGCCACATGGCGGCGCCGGTTTCGGCAAAAATGCTGTCAATGCCGGCGGTGGCCAGCGTCGTGCTGAGCACGTGGCGGGTTCCCGGGTCGTCTTCGACAATAAGCGCAGTCTGACGCATGGTTATTCGTTTCGATTACACGATAAAGAAAGGATTGTAATCCAAGGTAAAACAAAGGCTTTGTTTTACTATTCTTTAACATTGCCTCGGCGTCTCGGGCGACAATTCGCTTCTGTTTGTGACTTCTCCCGAGTGATTTGTAAAGCCCCGCACTGGATGTCTGTTCCCCGTACCCTGGATGGTTTTGACGTGGCTGCTGCCATCGGGCGCATGCTCGATCAGCCCATGCTCTGGTGGCAGGCCGTTGGCTTGTTCGTCGAGCATTTTGCCGACTGGGAAGAGGCCTGGCAGGACAGCACCGGCGACCACGCGCGGGAGCAAAAGCGCGTGCATGCGCTGCGCAGTGCGGCGGCAAATGTTGGCGCGACGGCGCTGGCGGCGATGGCCGCTGCCCTTGAGCATCAGTTGTTGAAGTGCCTGGCCGGTCAGGCGACGGCTGTTCCGGACAGCTTGCGTCAGAGCTTGCAGCAATCATTTCGGCAAACCTGGCTGGCAGCGGCGGAGGCCTGGAAGTCTGCCGCGCCGGGTTCGGAAGGGCGGGTGCGATGAACCAGATGCCGACCGTTTCCATTCGCGCCCGGCTGGCCAGCATCAATTTTTATGTGCTGCTACTGGCGATTGCCTTTGTCAGCATATTCATCCTGGGCACCGCCGGCTGGATGGCGATGCGCGGACATGTCGCCGAGGGCTACGCCCGCCTCGAATTGCTCAACGAAAGTTTGACTCCGGCCTTGGCCGGGCGTGAGCGCGCGGCATTCAACGAAAAATTCACGCTTCTGCGCAGCATGCCCTACCTGCATTCGGCCGCCTTGTTCCGGCAGGATCATTCCGTATTTGTGGCCTACGATAGCCACGGTGCCGAGGATTCCCGGCCGATGCCCTTGAACGATCCGGTGGCCGGGCATCGTTTCTCATGGAGCCGGATTGATTTTCTGGCGCCGGCCGGCCCGCCCGATCAGCCTTTCGGCTGGTTGCGCCTGAGTATCGATTTGAGCAGCGTCTATCAGCAGTTGCTTATTTATCTTGGCTTGATCTTGTTTGAAACGGCAGTGGCTTTGGCTGTTGCGCTACGTTTGCAGGCCCGGCACGTGGAAAGGCTGATCGAGCCCTTGCAGGATCTGACCCTGCGCATGGCGGATGTCTCGGTCGGCCGGCTCGATATTCGTGCGGCCGACAGCGGGGTGACCGAAATTGCCCAGTTAGCCGACGGTTTCAACCAGATGGTCGAACAGATTCGCGAGCGGGATCACTGGTTGTCGACCCACCTCGGGAATCTCGAGCAGATCGTCGAGCAGCGGACGCGCGAACTGCGTCTCGCCAAGGAGGCGGCGGAGGCCGGCAGCCTGGCCAAGAGCGAGTTTCTGGCGACGATGAGCCACGAGATCAGGACGCCGATGAATGGCGTGCTGGGCATGACCGAACTGCTGCTCAATACCGAACTGGCGCCGACCCAGCGCCAGTTTGTCGAGGCGGTCGAGCGCTCGGGCAAGCACCTGCTCGGCATCATCAACGACATTCTCGACTTTTCGAAAATCGAGTCGGGCAAGCTGGAGCTCGATGCCGTCGATTTTGATCTGCGCCAGTTGCTCGAGGAATCGCTTGAGCTGTTTTCGCAGCAGGCCGGCAAGAAAGGTCTGGAACTGCTGGCCGATCTGCCGCCCGACGAGAGCCTGGTGGTCCGTGGCGACGCCCTGCGTTTGCGCCAGATCGT
The DNA here is from genome assembly GCA_030691385.1 of Azonexus sp. Lineage (GTDB taxonomy): Bacteria > Pseudomonadota > Gammaproteobacteria > Burkholderiales > Rhodocyclaceae > Azonexus. The sequence continues at coordinate 16,816 of JAUYEI010000013.1, read as the reverse complement.
CGTGAATTTGCTCGGCAACGCCATCAAATTCACGGCCAGCGGGGAGATTTTCCTGCGTTTGCGCGTCCTCGAACATTCCGAATTTGGCCTGAATTTCCGGTTGACCGTGACAGACACCGGTATCGGCATTCCGCTGGACGCCCAGCAGCGAATTTTTGAACATTTTGCCCAGGCCGATGGTTCGACGACGCGCCAGTACGGCGGGACCGGCCTCGGGCTGGCCATTTGTCAGCGCCTGGTGGACATGATGGGCGGCAGTATCAGCGTCGACAGTCAGCCGGGGCAGGGGGCGAGTTTTTCGGTCGAGCTGGCCATGCCGCACGGCCAGTTGCCTGAGGAAAAGCCGGTGCATACGCCAGCTACCGTTGCTGGCCGGCGCTTGCTGATCGTCGATGACACGCCGGCGCATTGCGAGATTCTGCTGGCCCAACTCAAGGGGCGGGGCTGGACGGCGGATACGGCGAGTTCCGGACTGCGCGCACTGGCCATGGCCGGCGCGGCGATGGCCGAAGGCGAGCCGTATGCGCTGTTGCTGGTCGATATGGAAATGGCCGAGATGTCAGGGCTCGACCTGATGCGCGCCTTGCACGCCAATCCCCGGCTGTCGGCGATGCGGGTCATCGTTTTTTCATCGGAACCCGACATGCCCGAGCAATTGGCACAGGCCGGGCTGGCGGTCGCGGCTTGTCTGGCCAAACCCTTGCGCCAGGCGGATTTGCTACGTGCCGTCGAAGCTGCTCTCGGCCGCCGGGAGCGCAGCGAAAGCCCGAAAGCGCTAGCGGCCAGCCGGAGGTTGCGCGGCAAGGTCTTGCTCGCCGAAGACAACGAAAGCAACCTGATCGTGGCGCGTGCCCAACTGGAAAGATTAGGGCTGGAGGTCATCTGCGCTGGCGACGGTCAGCAGGCGCTCGATGTACTGGCGGGCGAGACGGTCGATCTCGTTTTGATGGATTGCCAGATGCCGATCCTCGATGGTTTCGCCGCGACGGCGGCGTTACGTGAACGCGAAGCGGGCAGCGACCGGCATTTGCCGGTCATCGCGCTGACCGCCAATGCCATGAAGGGTGACCGCGAACGTTGCGTCGCGGCCGGGATGGATGATTACCTGGCCAAGCCCTACCCCGGCGACGAGTTGCTGGCGGTGCTGGCGCGCTGGCTGCCGGCCGAGCGGCGCAAACCGGCGCTTGCCGCGAGTGCGCAGGGCGAGGTGGGCGACGATACGGCGCCGCTCGATCCGGCCGCCCTCGAAAAAATCCGGGCCTTGTCGCCGGAGGGGGCGGAAGCGCTGGTCGGCCAGGTGCTGGCGGCCTATCTCAAAGCGGCGGAGCGCGAATGGGAGCACTTTGACCAAGGCCTGGCCGATGGCGATATCGCCGTGCTGGCCTGCGCCGCCCATGCCCTCAAGTCGAGCAGTTTCAATGTTGGCGCCAACGGCCTGGCCGAGCGGTGCAGCGAGATCGAACAACTCGGCCGGGAGGGGCAGATGCGGCAGCTACTGTCCCGCGTGGACGGGCTGCGGGCCGAGTGGTCGCGCGTCGAAGCTGCCCTGAAAGCCTTGCTGGCCGGGCAAAAAGCATGAGCACCCTGCCCTGGCGAGTGCTCGCCGCCGAGGATGATCCAACTGCCGGCCTGCTCATGCAGGCGGTGCTGGGTGGGGGCGATTTTGTGCTGACCCTGGTCGATAACGGCAACGATGCGCTGGCTGAATTCCAGCGCGCCAGCTTCGACATCGCCTTGCTCGATGTCGAAATGCCCGGCCGCGATGGCTTCGAGGTCTGTTCTGCCATTCGCCGGACGCACGGGGCCGGATTCCCGGTCGTTCTGGTGACCGGGCGCAACGATCCCCTGTTTCTCGAAAAGGCGCGGCAACTGTCGGCCGCATACATCGCCAAGCCGATTGACTGGACTTCGCTGGCCGGCCAACTGCGCTCCCTGCTCGCCGCCGATAAGCGATAAGCCCCGGTTTTTCCCGCCGCGCTGCTCTCGGCGGTGGCGCAGGCGACCGGCTGGCGCGGCGTCGTGCTGGTGGATCAAGGAAACGCGTTGCCGAAATATCTGGAGGGCGTCCTGATTCATGCTGTTGCTTTAGACAAAGCACAATAAAATCAATGAATCAGCAATGTGCGGCTTGTGCCGCACATCTAAATTAGAGTATGCTTATATTTATGAGCGCAAACATTCTCCGACATTTCATTTTTAGCCTTTTTTTCGGGTTGACCGTAGCAATCGCCGCTGAGCCTTTGCCGGTCATCACCGTCAAGCCGCATGCCGTCGATCTGGCCTTCCCGGCCGAGTCGCTGGTCGAGGCCGTGCAGCAGGCGACGGTGGGCGCCCGGATCGCCGGCCGCGTCCTCGAGGTCAAGGCCGATGCCGGCCAGTCGGTCAAGAAGGGCGATGTGCTGATGCGTATCGACGCCCGCGAGGCGGCCGAAGCGGCGCGCGCTGCCGAGGCGCAATACGCCAACGCCAAGGTCAGTTATGACCGGACGAAAAGTCTGGTCACCCAGAAATTCATGAGCTCCGCCACCCTCGACAAGGCCCGCGCCGATCTCGATGCCGCCGCCGCCAATCGTGCTGCCGCCGGCGCCGGCCAGAGCCACGCCACCATCGTCGCGCCGATGACCGGCATCATCGCCCGCCGCCACGCCGAGATGGGCGACATGGCGACGCCGGGCAAGCCGCTGTTCACCCTCTACCAGCCGGGGACGCTGCGCGTCACGGCGAGCATTCCGCAATACCGCCTGAAGGCCATGCGCGATGTCAAAACCGCCCGCGTCGAATTCCCCGAACTCGGCAAATGGGTCGATGCCGTCAAGGTTCAGGTCCTGCCGACGGCCGACGCCGCGACGCACGTTTCGCAGGTCCGCGTGACGCTGCCCGATGTGCCGGAAGCGACGCCGGGCATGTTTGCTCGCGTTCATTTCATCACCGGTCAGTCGGAAAAGCTGACCGTGCCGGCCAGTGCCGTGCTGCGGCGTGGCGAAGTGGCGGCTGTTTACGTGCAGGCGGCCGACAATCGCCTGTCGCTGCGCCAGTTGCGCCTCGGCGATGCCGTCGGGCAGGGCGAAATCGAGGTGCTGGCCGGCTTGTCGGCCGGTGACAAGGTCGTCACCGACCCGGTCAAGGCGGGCATCCAACTCAAGTCGGCAAACTAGGTCATGAGCCGCGAAAACGGTCAGCTCGGCATCTCCGGGCGCATTGCCGCCGCCTTCCAGAATTCGCGCATGACGCCGCTGCTGGCGCTGGTCGCCTTCCTGATGGGCCTCTTCGCCACGCTCGTCACGCCGCGCGAGGAAGAGCCGCAGATCGACGTGACCATGGCCGACGTGATGATCGCCTTCCCCGGCGCCTCGGCCAAGGATGTCGAAAATCTCGTCGCCCGCCCCGGCGAACAGGTGCTGTCGCGCCTGCATGGCGTCGAGCACGTGTATTCGGTCTCGCGTCCGGGCATGGCCATCATCACCGTGCAGTTCGACGTCGGCGTCAAATACAACGACGCGGTGCTCCGTCTATACGACACCGTGCATTCGCACCGCGACTGGCTGCCGCCCAACCTCGGCGTCATGGAGCCGGTCATCAAACCGCGCGGCATCGACGACGTGCCGATTGTGGGGCTGACTTTCTGGACCAAGGACCCGGCGCGCTCCGCCTTCGACCTGCAGCAGGTCGCCCGCGCCGTCGAGATCGAACTCAAACGCATCAAGGGAACGCGCGACATCTCGACCATCGGCGGGCCGGATCACGCCATCCGCGTGCTCATGGACGCCGAACGGATGAACGCCTTCGGCGTCACGCCGCAGGACATTGCCGGCGCCCTGAAGGTGTCGAACGCCCTGCAATCCTCCGGCAATTTGACCTCCGGCAATCGCGAAGTGCTGGTCCAGACCGGCACCTACCTCGAATCGGCCGCCGACGTCAAGCAACTGGTTGTCGCCGTGCGTGGCGAGGCCGGCGCGCGCAAGCCGGTGTACATGAGCGATGTGGCGACCATTGAGGACGGCCCGGACCAGCCGAAACGCTACGCCTGGTATGGCGACCAGAGCGGCGAATTCCCCGCAGTCACGATGCAGCTTTCCAAGCAGCCGGGCGTCAATGCGGCCGATGTGGCGACTGCTACGGTCAACCGGATAAATGACCTGAAAAACAAAGTCATTCCCGAGGGCATCGAAGTCACTGTGACGCGCAACTACGGCGAAACGGCGACCGAGAAGGCGCAAAAGTTGATCGGCAAGCTCATTTTTGCCACAGCCTTCGTCGTGCTGCTCGTCTTCTTCGCGCTCGGCAAGCGCGAGGCGGTCATCGTCGGCATTGCCGTGACGCTGACCCTGGCCGCGACGCTGTTCGCCTCCTGGGCCTGGGGCTTCACGCTCAACCGCGTCTCGCTGTTCGCGCTGATTTTCTCCATCGGCATCCTGGTCGACGACGCGATTGTCGTCGTCGAGAATATCCACCGCTGGCAGGGGCTGTACCCGGAAAAAAGCCTGTTCGAAATCATCCCGCCAGCCGTCGATGAAGTCGGCGGCCCGACCATCCTGGCCACCCTGACCGTGATCGCCGCGCTACTCCCGATGGCCTTCGTCAGCGGCCTGATGGGGCCGTACATGAGCCCGATCCCGATCAACTCGTCGATGGGCATGGCCATTTCGCTGGCCGTCGCTTTCGTCGTCACGCCCTGGCTGGCCGCGAGGATGATGAAAAGCCACCCCTCCCCCTTCAAGGGGGCCGGAGCGAATTTCCCCTCCCCCTTCAAGGGGGAGGTCGGGTGGGGGATGGGTTTGGCTACGGAGTCAGCCAACGAAACCCATCCCCACCCCAGCCCTCCCCTTGAAGGGGAGGGGGCGATTTTCTCCTCCCCCTTGAAGGGGAGGGGGCCGCATGCTTCGAAGCTCGATGCCAAGCTCGACAGCACCTTCCGCAAGCTCCTGACCCCTTTCCTCGACCCGATCAAGGGCGGCGCGGCGCGGATCAAGCTGGCCATTGCCATCGTCCTGCTCATTCTCGGCTCGGTGTCGCTGGCCTACTTCCAACTCGTCGTGCTGAAAATGCTGCCGCTCGACAACAAGAGCGAATTCCAGGTCATTCTCGACATGCCGGTCGGCACGCCGCTCGAGGAAACGGCGCGCGTGCTGCACGAAATCGGCGCCGAACTGGCGCTCGAGAAGGACGTCACCAATTACCAGGCCTATGCCGGCACCGCCAGCCCGATCAATTTCAACGGCCTGGTCCGCCAGTACTACCTGCGCGCCTTGCCGGAAAAGGGCGACATCCAGGTCAACCTGGCCGACAAGAGTCACCGCTCGCGCTCCAGCCACCAGATCGCCACCGCGCTGCGCGATCGCGTCGAAGCCATCGGCAAGGCCAATGGTGGCGTCGCCAAGGTCGTCGAAGTGCCGCCCGGGCCGCCGGTCATGTCGCCCATCGTCGCCGAAATCTACGGCCCCGACATGAAGGGCCAGATGAGCGTCGGCAAACAGGTGCGCCAGGTTTTCGAGACGACCAGGGACATTGTTGCGGTCGATGACTACATCGAGGCCGATTCGCGCAAGCTCGTCCTGCACGTGCTGCAGAGCAAGGCGGCGCAACTCGGCGTGGCGCAGAGCGACATCGTCGAGGTGGTCGGCATGGGGCTGGCCGGGCAGGATGTGACACCGGCGCGCAATACCGATTCCAAGTTCGAAATCCCGGTCCGCGTCACCCTGCCAGCCGAAAAACAATCCAGCCTCGATGCGCTGCTCAAGCTCCGTGTCCGCTCGCGTGACGGCCATCTGGTGCCCGTTTCCGAACTAGTCGAAGTGCGCGATGCAGCGCGTGAAAAAGCCATCTACCACAAGGATCTGCTGCCCGTGGTCTATGTCGTCGGCGACATGGGCGGCCAGCTCGATTCGCCGCTCTACGGCATGTTCGACATCCGCAGCAAGATCAACGGCATGGCACTCAAGGAGGGCGGCACACTGGGCGAATGGTTCATCCGCCAGCCGAACGACCCGTATGCCGGCTACAGCGTCAAATGGGACGGCGAATGGAAGGTGACCTACGAAACCTTCCGCGACATGGGCATCGCCTACGGCGTCGGCCTGATTCTCATCTACCTGCTGGTCGTCGCCCACTTCGGCAGCTACCTCGTGCCGCTCATCATCATGGTGCCGATCCCGCTGACCATCATCGGCGTCATGCCCGGCCACGCGCTGTTCGGCTCGCAATTCACGGCCACCTCGATGATCGGCATGATCGCCCTGGCCGGCATCATCGTCCGCAACTCCATCCTGCTCGTCGATTTCATCAAGCTGCAGGTGGCGACCGGCATGCCCTTCCGCGAAGCCGTCGTCCAGTCGGCCGCAGTGCGCGCCAAGCCGATCGCCCTGACCGCACTGGCCGCCATGCTCGGCGCCATGTTCATCCTCGACGACCCGATCTTCAACGGCCTGGCCATCAGCCTGATCTTCGGCATCATGGTGTCCACGCTGCTGACGCTGGTCGTCATCCCCGTTCTCTATTTCGCAGCCTTCCGCAAGGAGCATCAACAATGACCATCGAACGCATCATCCGCATCATGGCGGGCTTTTTTGTCGTGCTGTCCCTCGCCCTCGGTTATCACGGCAGCCCGATCTTCGTTTCGGAGTGGTTCCTCGCCTTTACGGCCTTCGTTGGCCTCAATTTGCTGCAAAGCGGCTTCACGGGCTTCTGTCCGCCGGAAAAACTGCTGGCCAAAATGGGTGTCAAGCGCAGCAACGGCAGTTGCGGCAGTTGAGTTAAGCGCTGTAAATCCATTTTTAGATCAGGGACTAAGCTTGCGCGGAATGCTCATCGATATGAAGGCTGGTTTTTCGTCGAATCGGCTTTAGAAAAACTTTGTGAAACACTGTTTTTATTGGAGTAAACTGCCTTTGGTATAACTAAAGGCTTAGTTGATCCATGCAGCAGATTCCGGCTTTTGCCGGCCGAAAACTCGTTTTTTTCGCCCTGGCGGCGATCCTTCTGATCTGGGCCATCCTCGGCCTTGATTGGTGGTCGACCAATCGACAGTTTTCGGCGGATCTGACGGGTTCTTCGGGCGAGTTCCTGGGGGTGCCTACCCCGTCATGGGGCTTTCTGCTGTTTGCCATTGGCCTCGTTGTCACCCTGTTGATTGTCGAAGGATGTCGTCTGTTGTTCGGCGTCCGTGCCCAGGCAAACAGCCAGCTCGCCCTGCAGCGGCGGATCATCGACCACGCCTCCGAGGCCATGATCCTGACCGACGGCGCGCAGCGGATCCTGAGTGTCAACGCGGCTTTCGAGCAGACCACCGGATACGCCGCCGCCGAGGTTCTTGGCCTGACGCCGACCATGCTCAGCGCCGGGCATCACGGCCTGAGCTTTCATCGCAACATCTGGGATTTCGTCGCCGGGAACGGCCATTGGGAAGGCGAGGTCTGGGACCGGCGCAAGGATGGCACGATCTATCCCAAACAGATGCGCATCACGGCGATTCGCGATGAGGCGGGGCAGGCCTCGCATTTTGTCGCCACCTTTGCCGATATCAGCGAAGCCAAGGCCGAGGCCGAGCGCTTTGACTACCTGGCGCATCACGACCAGTTGACCAAGCTGCCGAACCGCCTGGCGCTCGACGGCCACCTCGATAATCTGCTCGACGGCGCGGTGCCCGGCATCAACCGCCTGGCCCTGCTCATCATCGATCTGGATAATTTCAAGACGGTCAACGACTCGCTGGGCCATCACGCGGGTGACCGTCTGCTGGCCGAAATAGCCCACCGCATGGGCGCCGAAATGGACCGTTCGAAACGCCTGTTCCGCCTGGGCGGCGACGAGTTCGTCGTGGTCATCGACCAACTCGATGGCGATGCTGCGGTCGCGGCCTTGATCGATCGCCTGGTCCGGGCGATTGGCCTGCCCTGCGACATCGACGGTCATGCGCTGCACTGTACGCCGTCGATCGGCATCAGCCTCTATCCGGAGGACGGTCGCGACGGCCTGACGCTGATCCGCAATGCCGATGCCGCGATGTATGCGGCCAAGGCGGCCGGGCGCAACAACCATCAGTTTTTTGCCGAATCGATGAACGCAGCCGCCAACAAGCGCCTGCATCTCGAAAGCGAATTGTGGCGCGCCCTGGCCGAGAACCAGCTAGTGCTGCATTACCAGCCACAGATCGATCTGCTGAGCGGCAAAGTGGTTGGCGTCGAGGCGCTCGTGCGCTGGGCCCACCCCCTGCGCGGCATGATCGCCCCGGCCGACTTCATCCCCGTCGCCGAAGAATGCGGGCTGATTCTTCCGCTCGGCCACTGGGTCTTGCTGACCGCCTGCCGGCAGGTGCGGAGCTGGCTCGACGCCGGCATCGACATGGGTGAAATGGCCGTCAATATCTCGGCGCATCAGTTCCGTCAGCCCGATTTTGTCCAGACGGTGCAGGGCGTGCTGGCCGAAACCGGCTTGCCGGCCAACCGCCTGGAGCTCGAAATTACCGAAAGCACGGTCATGCACGGCGTCGATTCCGCCATCCAGACGCTGGCCCAGCTCAAGGCCATGGGCGTCCGGCTGGCCATCGACGATTTCGGCACGGGCTACTCGTCGCTCTCCTACCTGCGCCGCTTCCCGCTCGACCGCCTGAAAATCGACCGTTCCTTCCTGGCTGACGTCGACACCGATCCCGATGCCGCCTCGCTGGTGACGTCCATCGTCATGCTCGGCCGCTCGCTCGGCCTGCAACTGGTGGCTGAAGGCGTCGAGAATTTTGCCCAGGCCGAATTCCTGCGCACACTCGAATGCGAGCGCGTCCAGGGCTTCCATTTTTACCAGCCGGTGTCGGCCGAAGAGGTGGTCGGCTTCGGTCGCTGTGAGGAATACGCCGCGCTGCCCGCCTGATCTGCCTGCACTGCGGGTACGGGGGTGATTGCCCGCTCGCCAATTGCCGGACAGCCCACTAAAATTGGGGCTTCACGACATGGAGTTCAGTATGAAGATCGGATTTATCGGCCTTGGCATCATGGGGCGCCCGATGGCGCTCAACCTTATCAAGGGTGGCCATGCTGTCACCGTCTGGGCGCGTCGCGCCGAATCCATGCAACCGCTGCTCGATGCTGGTGCCAAAGGCGTCGCCAGCCCGGCCGACGCCGCCCGCGGCAACGAACTGGTCATTTCGATGGTGGCCGATGCGCCGGATGTCGCCGAAGTCATGCGCGGCGTGGCCAGTGCCGGCCAGAGCGGGCTGGTCGCCGTCGATATGAGCACCATCGCGCCGGCCGCGGCGCGCAAGATAGGCGAAGACCTGGCGGCGGCCGGTGTCGATTTTATCGATGCGCCGGTGTCGGGTGGCGAGGTTGGCGCCATCGCCGGCACCTTGTCGATCATGGCCGGCGGTTCCGAAGCGGCCTTTGCCAAGGCCAAACCGGCTTTCGAATGCATGGGCAAGAACATCGTGCACGTCGGTGCCAGCGGCGCCGGGCAGGTGACCAAGGCGGCCAACCAGATCGTGACCGGCATGGGCGTTCTAGCCGTCGCCGAGGCATTTGCATTTGCGGCAAAAAATGGCGTTGACCGTAGCAAGGTGCGCGAAGCGCTGCTTGGCGGCTTCGCCTATTCGAAAATTCTCGAAAACCACGGCCAGCGCATGCTCGACCGCAATTTCAAGCCCGGTTTCAAGAGCTGGATGCACGAGAAGGATCTCAACATCGTCATGCAGACGGCGCACGAACTCGGCCTTTGCCTGCCCGGTTCGGCGGCGACGGCGCAGATGTTCAACGCCATGGTCGGTTCCGGCATGGGCGAAGAGGATTCGATCGCCGTGCTCAAATTGCTCGAACGCTTGTCGGGGCAGGAATGAACACAGGCTTCATCGGCCTCGGCGCCATGGGCCGTCCGATGGCCCGCCACCTGCACCGGGCTGGTCATGAGCTGGCTGTCTGGGCGCGCCGGCCGGAAAGCATCGGTGATCTGCCGGCCCGCGTTTGCGCCACGCCGGCCGAGTTGGGGCGCTGCTGCGAAGTCGTGTTTACGGTCGTCACCTCGAGTGCCGACGTCGAAGCTGTCGCGCTCGGCAAGGACGGCCTGATTGAAGGCATGGCCCCGGGTTCGGTGCTGGTCGATTGCTCGACCATCGCGCCCGATGCAGCGCGGCACATCGCCGCCCGGCTGGCGGGAAAAGACATCCATTTTCTCGACGCCCCGGTTTCCGGCGGCGAACAGGGCGCCATCGACGCGACGCTGGCGATCATGGCCGGCGGCGAGGCGGCGGTGCTCGACCGCGTGCGGCCGCTGCTCGACTGTCTGGGCCAGCGCATCGTCCATATCGGCCCGAATGGCGCCGGGCAGGTGGCCAAGGCGTGCAATCAGATGATCATGGTCGCCGCCATCGAAGCGGCGGCCGAGGCAATGCGCCTGGCGGCCGGGGCCGGAGTCGATTGTGCCAAGGTCAGGCAGGCGCTGGCCGGTGGTTCGGCTGCCTCGCGCGTGCTCGACGTGATGGGCGAGCGCATGGTCCGCCGTGATTTTTCGGCCGGCATCGAAGCCCGACTGCATCACAAGGATTTTGGTCTGGTCCTCGAAGCCGCCCGGCAGAGCGGTGTGCCGGTGGCGCTGACGGCGGTTGTCGCGCAGCAACTCAATGCGCTCATGGCGCAGGGCTGGGGGCGGGATGACACGTCTTCACTGCTGCGCGTGCTGGAGTTGGTATGAGCCAGATCGCCCAGCTTTCCGAAGCGGAAATCGAAGAGCGTTTCCATATCACCGGCACGCTGCCAGTTTCCTTTCTGCTCGTCGGTTACGCCCGGACCAAGGATCAGTTCACGGTGTCCTTCGGCGCCGGGGAGATGATGCTGACCACGCTGCTCGATGCGCAGCCGGCCGGCGACCGGCTCATTTTCGATTGCAGTGGCAGTGCCGAGATCAACCGGCGCTTCCTCGACAGCGGTCGCAACGTGTTTGCCGGTCGGCCTGTCGGGATTCATGTGCAATTCACCACCGGGCGGGCGTCGGAAGTGATTTTCGACGGCGGCAAGGCCTTTGCCGTGGCCCTGCCGAAACACGTCGTCCGCCTGCAGCGCCGGGATACTTTCCGTATCGAAACGCCACGCGGCAAGCCACTGCAATTCTTCGGCCGGTTGGCCGGCGGAAAGTTACTCAACTTCCCGGCGCATGACATTTCGGTGGCGGGTCTCGGCATGACGGCCTTGACCCTGCCCGATGGCCTGGCCCCCGGGGATCGCCTGGAAAACTGCCATTTCGCCCTGCCCGACGACGAGCACGAGCTGTTCTTCAGCGCGACGATACGCCACATCACGCCCCAGGTCGGGCGAACCGGGCAGCAGCAATGGCGCATCGGCCTGCATTTCGAGAACATGCCGGTGGTCGAGGAAAACCGGATTCAGCGCTACATCGCGCGGGTCGAGCGCGAGCGGAACGAGTTAGTCGTTAGTCGCTAGTCGTTGGTTTTTAGCTAAGGGCTAATGACTACCGACTAGCAACTAACAAATGTCGCAGCGATGGATTTCGACCGTCGCATGGACGATTTCTTCATGCACGGCGAGGGCGTCGCGGATGTCCAGGGGCGTCAGCGACTGGTCATGGGTGAGCAGGCTCAGCGCACAGGCGTAGGCGCCGGAGCCGACGCGCCAGACGTGCAGGTCGGTCAGCTCGGTCTGGCCGTCGGCCGGTAGCCGGGCGATGACTTCGCGGATTTCTTCGACGACCGGGTGATCCATTTCGCGGTCGAGCAGCACGCGGCCGCTCTGCACGATGAGGTTCTTCGCCCACAGCGCGACGAGCACGGCGCCGACGATGCCGGTGGCCGGGTCGAGCCAGGCCCAGCCATAGAACCAGCCGCCAGCCAGCGCAGCGATGGCGAGCACCGAGGTCAGTGCGTCGGTGGCGACGTGGATGTAGGCGGCCTTGAGGTTGAGATCATGGTGATGATCGTGATGCTGCTCATGGTGGTGGCCATGATCGTGTCCGTGGTCGTGGGCCTTGCCGAGAATCAGCGCGCAGACGAGATTGACCACGAGGCCGAGGACGGCGACGGCCATGGCTTCCGCGTAGTGAATCTCCTGCGGCGCGAGCAGCCGGTCGACCGAACCGATGACCATCGCGGCGGCGACGCCGAGCAGGAAGATGGCGCTCGTGTAGCTGGCCAGCACCTCGATTTTCCAGGTGCCGAAGGCGAAGCTCGGGTCGGCGGCGTATTTGCGCGCCGCGCCGTAGGCGAAGGCGGAGAGGCCGATGGCCAGTGCATGCGAACTCATGTGCCAGCCGTCGGCGAGCACGGCCATCGAATTGAACCACCAGCCGGCGACGATCTCGACCAGCATGGTGACGATGGTGATCCACATGACGAGGCGCGTGCCGCGTTCGGCCGCGGCGTTGCCGGTCGAGTAGCGGTGGTCGTGTGCCCAGCGCGTCAGGTCGTGGCGTTTGTCGTCGATGCTGCTCATTGCTGGCCGTAGCTCGCGAATTTTTCCAGCACGGCGGCCATTTCCCCGGCCGAAAGCAGCACCGGCTGGCCGAGTTGGCAGGCGCGCCAGTATTGCTCGCAAAGTTCTTCGAGTTCGATGGCGAGGGCCAATGCTTCGGCCAGATCGCGCCCGGCGACGAGCATGCCGTGGTTGGCCAGCAGGCAGGCCTGGCGCCCGGCCATGGCGGCCATCGCCACGGTCGACAGGAAATTTGAGCCAAAAATGGAATATTCGGCGCAGCGTATCGTGTCGCCGCCAAAGCGGGCGATCATGTAATGAAAGGGCGGAATGTCGAGGCGCAGGCAGGCCAGGCTGACGGCGAAGGGCGAGTGGGCGTGCAGCACGGCGCCGACTTCGGGCCGGGCGGCGTAGAGGTCGCGGTGAAAGCGCCATTCGGACGATGGCTTGCGGCTGCCGACGTGCGAGCCGTCGAGCGCCATGAGCGGAATGTCGTCGTCGCGCAGGCTGTCGTAGGCCATGCCGGTCGGTGTGATGTAGAAGCCGTCGCCGCTGCGCACGCTGACATTGCCGGCGGTGCTGCGATTGAGGCCGGCCGGCTGCATGGCGCGGGCCGTGGCGATCAGTTCGCTGCGTGGGTCAGTCATGGAAGAAACCTCACCGCAGAGGCGCGGTGACGCAGAGAAATCAGGAAACCCGGTTTTGCCTTTCTCCGCATCTCTGCGGCTCTGCGGTTCAATTGCATTTTTCTTCCTCCGGATAGAGCGCCAGCAGGCCGTCGCGGCTGGCCGGGCAGATGCCGCGCTCGGTGATGATGGCCTTGACCAGCCAGTTCGGCGTGACATCGAAGGCCGGGTTGGCGACATCCTCGCCGGCCGATAGCTGGCGTAGCGCCGAGGGCTGGGCGTGATGGTCGAGGCCATGGACGAAACGGAATTCGTCGCCGTCGCGTTCCTCGATCGGGATGTCGGCGCCGTCGGCACAATCAAAATCGAGGGTCGAGCGCGGCGCGGCGACGTAGAAGGGAATGCCGTTGTCGGCGCAGGCCAGGGCCTTGAGATAGGTGCCGATCTTGTTGGCGACGTCGCCATTGGCGGCGATGCGGTCGGCGCCGACGATCACGGCATCGACCTGGCCGGCGCGCATGAGCAGGCCGGCGGCATTGTCGGCGATCAGCGTGTGCGGCACGCCGTGCTGTTCGAGTTCCCAGGCGGTGAGCAGGCCCTGGTTGCGCGGCCGGGTTTCGGAGACCCAGACATGCACCGGCACGCCGGCATCGTGCGCGGCATAGACCGGCGACAGGGCGGTGCCGTGGTCCACCGTGGCCAGCCAGCCGGCGTTGCAATGGGTCATGATGTTGAGCCTCTGACCGTCGGCGACGATCAGCTCGTTCCACAGCTTGAGGCCGTGCTGGCCGATGGCCGCGTTCTGGGCGATGTCTTCCTCGGCGATGGCGGCGGCTTCGGTCCAGGCGGCGGCGCAGCGCTGTTCCGCAGGTAACGGCCGGAGCACGCTTTCCATGCGGGCCAGCGCCCAGTGCAGGTTGACCGCCGTCGGGCGCGTCGACCGCAGCAGGGCGGCAGCCTCGGCCAGCCGGGCATCGGAGGCTTCGAAATCGAGCGCGATGGCCAGCCCGTAGGCCGCCGTGGCGCCGATCAGCGGCGCGCCGCGCACCTGCATGGCGCGGATGGCGTGCGCTGCTTCGTCGAGCGAGGCGACACGCACCCAGTGCAGGGCATGCGGCAGCCGGGTCTGGTCGATGATGTCGATGGCGCGCTTTTCAGGATGGGCGCGCAGGCTGCGGGTGGGGATGCCGTCGATGTTCATGGTTCAGAGTGGGGCGGTGTGGTTACGCAGCCAGGCGGCGAATTCCGTTTCCGGCAATTCTCCACCCGCCAAGGCGAGCATGGTGCTGACACAGGCAGCGTCTTCGGCGAGCAGGGCAAATCCGTTGAGGGCGAGAAACAGCTCGGCGCAGACAAAGGCCGTACGTTTGTTGCCGTCGATGAACGGGTGGTTGCGCGCAATACCGAAAGCGTAAGCCGCAGCCAGCGCGGCGGCATCAGCCTCACCGTAGGCCGCCTGGTTGATCGGACGAGCCAGCGCCGAGGCCAGCAAGCCGGCGTCGCGGACACCGGCCAAGCCGCCGTGCTCGGCAAGTTGCGCTTCGTGTACGGCCCAGACGACGGATTCTTCAATCCACGTCCATTGGCTCATTTGGCCAGCTCATGCAGGACGTTGCGGCGGGCCTTCATGATCTTGCGCGCCGCCTCCATCTGCTTTTCAAAGGCCGGATCGAAGGGGGTGAGGCGAACGCCATCCGGCGATTCGGTGGCATAGACCGTGTCGCCCTTTTCAACGTGCAGTTTGGCCAGCAGTTCCTTGGGCAGCACCACGCCCACCGAGTTGCCGATCTGGGTCAGTTTGAGAGCGAACATGGCTGTCTCCGAATCGTTGTTATAACGGATGTAATACTAGACCTTTTTTGAACCGGATGCTTGTTCGCGCGCCAGCCTTGCCGCATGATTTCAGCCACTTTTTGCCGTTGACCGCAGGAATCATGCAAACCAGCATTCAGATCGCCTCCAGTTTCCCCAATATGGGGACGACCATCTTCACCGTGATGTCGCGGCTGGCCGCCGAATGCGGCGCGGTCAACCTGTCGCAGGGCTTTCCCGATTTTCAGGCCGAGCCGGCGCTGTTCGATGCCGTGCATCGCCACATGACCGCCGGGCGCAACCAGTACGCGCCGATGGCCGGCATGCCGGAGTTGCGCCAGGCCATCGTGGACAAGGTCGCAGCGCTCTATGGCGTGCGCTATGACGTCGAGTCGGAAGTCACCGTGACGGCCGGGGCGACCCAGGCCATCTTCACCGCCATCGCCGCCTTCGTCCGGCCGGGCGACGAGGTGATTGTCTTCGAGCCGGTCTACGACGCCTACGTACCGGCTATCGAAACGGTCGGCGGCACGGTGGTTTACGCCCAGCTGAGCTTTCCCGGCTACGGGCCGGACTGGGCGCAGGTGGCCCGCCTGATCACGCCGAAAACGCGGATGATCATCGTCAATTCGCCGCATAACCCGACGGGCAGCCTCATTTCCACGGTTGACCGGGAAAAACTCGCAAAATTGATATCCGGCACCGACATCGTCGTGCTTTCCGACGAGGTCTACGAACACATCCTGTTTGATGGCGAGCCGCACGCCAGCCTGTGCGCCCATCCCGAGCTGGCGGCGCGCAGCATCGTCGTCTCGAGTTTTGGCAAGACGTATCACATCACCGGCTGGAAGATCGGCTATGTCGTCGGCCCGGCGGCACTCATGGCCGAGTTCCGCAAGGTGCACCAGTTCAACGTCTTTACCGTGCACACGCCGTCGCAACTGGCGCTCGCCGAATACATGCAGGACGCCGAGCGCCATCTCGGGTTGGCCGCCTTCTATCAGGAAAAACGCGATTTCTTCCGCCACTTGCTGGCCGCCACCCCGTTCGAACTGCTGCCCTGTCGCGGCACCTATTTCCAACTGGCACGTTATGACCGCATCTCGGATTTACCCGACCGTGCCTTTGCCGAATGGATGACGCGCGAAGTCGGCGTCGCCGTCATTCCGGTCTCGGTTTTTTATGCCAACGGCCGCGATGATCGCGTTGTCCGCTTCTGTTTCGCCAAGCAGGAAAGTACGCTGAAGGCTGCTGCAGAGCGGCTCTGTAAAGCTTTGTAAGGGAAATTGAAATTATGAAAATTGCTTGACCGGCGCGCGCCACAAAGCGAATAATCGACCGATCAAAACATAGCCAAGGAGAGAAAAATGGGAATGGTCCAGGAGTTCAAGGAATTCGCCGTCAAGGGCAACGCGATGGATCTGGCGGTTGGCGTCATCATCGGTTCCGCCTTCGGCAAGATCGTCGATTCCATCGTCGGCGACCTGATCATGCCGCTGGTCAGCCGCCTCGTCGGCAAACTCGATTTCTCCAACCTCTTCGTCGTCCTCGGCGACAATCCGACCAACCTGGCCACGCTGGCCGACCTCAAGAAGGCCGGCATTGCCGTCTTTGCCTACGGCTCCTTCCTGACCATCCTGGTCAACTTCATCATCCTCGCCTTCATCATCTTCATGATGGTCAAGCAGTTGAACCGTCTGCGCAAGGAAGAGCCGGCTGCCGCACCCGAAGCCCCGCCCACGCCGGAAGACGTCGTGCTGCTGCGTGAGATTCGTGATTCGCTGAAGAAGTAAGCGCCTTTCGCCCCGATCAAGGCCGCCGCGTGCGGCCTTTTTTTGATGGGTGCGCCCGGCAGGGCGCACTTACTTGGAGGTGAAAGACCTCTACTCGCCCGACAAGGGGAAGCGTTAGCTGAACGGCAAGGGTGTCGCCGGCGACTGCGAATCTGAAGGAAGCCGAAGACAAAGCGCTGGCCTGACG
>JAUYEI010000011.1 GCA_030691385.1 Azonexus sp. | reverse complement strand
GCCAAGACCAAGGCCCTGATCGACTGCCTGCAGCCGGATCGTCGCGTTGATATCGAAGTCATCGGCACCAAGTAATCTGCCGACGCTTCAATGAAAGCCCTGCCTCGGCAGGGCTTTTTCTTTTCTGATGACTTTTCCCTGACCATGACCATGCTCAACGCCGACCCCGCCGAACTGGAAAAATTTGGTGACCTCGCCCACCACTGGTGGGACCCGAACAGCGAATTCAAGCCACTGCACGATATCAACCCGCTACGACTGGACTGGATAGACCAAGCTATTGGTCTTGCCGGCAAGCGCATCCTCGATGTCGGCTGCGGTGGCGGCCTGCTGTCGGAAGGCATGGCGGTACGTGGTGCCAGCGTGACCGGCATCGACCTCTCGGAAAAGCCGCTCGGCGTCGCCAGGCTGCATTTGCTCGAGAGCGGCCAGAAGGTCGAGTACTGCAAGATTTCCGTCGAACATCTGGCGGATGAAATGCCGGGCGCTTTCGATGCGGTGACCTGCCTCGAAATGCTCGAACACGTGCCCAATCCGTCCAGTGTCATCGCCGCCTGCGCGCGTTTGGTCAAGCCGGGCGGCCAGGTCTTCCTGTCCACACTGAACCGCAATCCGAAGTCCTACCTGTTCGCAGTGGTCGGTGCCGAATACATCATGAACATGCTGCCCCGGGGCACGCATGACTACGCCAAGTTCATCAAGCCGTCCGAACTGGCGCGCTGGGCCAAGTTGTCCGGCCTGGAGCCGGATGAAGTCGTCGGCATGAGCTACAACCCGCTGAGCAAGGCCTACTCCCTGGGAGCGGACACCAGCGTCAATTACCTGATGCGCGCGACGCGCCATGTTTGATGCCGTTCTCTTCGACCTCGACGGGACGTTGGCCGATACGGCGCCCGACCTGGGAGAAACGGTCAATATTTTGCTGCTGGAGGAAGGTCGACCGCTGCAATCGCTGACGATGCTCAGGCCGTATACCTCGCAAGGCGTTCGCGGGCTGCTCAAAGCGGGCTTCGGTATCGACAGTTTGCACCCGAGCTACGCGCGTCTGTCACAGCGCTTTCTTGAGATTTACGCCGGGCGTCTGTGTGATGCGACCCGTCTGTTCGACGGTATTCCGGAATTGCTCGATGCGCTGGAAGCCCTGAATCTGGGTTGGGGCATCGTCACCAACAAGCGGATGCGCTTCACCGATCCGCTCGTCGAGTTGCTGCAGTTGACACCCCGCACCAACTGTGTCGTCAGCGGCGACACCACGGCCGAGGCCAAGCCCTCGCCAATGCCGATCCTGCATGCCTGCCAGCTGCTCCGCTGCCGACCGGAACGGACGCTTTACGTCGGTGATGACCGGCGCGACATCGTCGCCGGCAATGCCGCTGGCTGCAAAACCGTGGCCGTCTCCTACGGCTATCTCGGCGACAGCGGGCCGTTGCATGGCTGGGGTGCCGACCTGATCATCGACCACCCGCGCGAACTGGCCGACTATCTGGCTAGGCTAGTCGAGCCGAAATAAGCAGGTTGCGCGGCGTCAGGCGCCGCTCGCAAAAGCTGCCCAGACCGACCTCGTAACCCCGCTCGCCAAGAAAACAGGCCAGATCAAGGGCGAGCCAGACTTCGATGGCCCGGCGGAAGGCATGGCGGACGATGGATAGCCGCATCACTTCGTTACGTCGCTGCCAGCCGCGGACTTCGAATTCTGCAGCAACTGAAGTCGATGGTAGTGGCAAGTCTTCCCGTTCCGCCATCCTGGCCAGAAAATCGGCAAATTCGGCGCGTATCCAGGCTTCGGGCACCGGTTTGAAACTGCGGTAAGCAGGGCCCGTCACCGTCCGGCGATAGGCGTCAAAACCGAGTTTCCAGGCGATGGCCCGATCCCGCTGCCGCGTTTCCCGTGGCGACGAGGTGACGGTTTCGGTCACGGCCAGACGGGCATCGTCGCGCGTCAGCGCCAATTGCAGATTGGCCGACAGCGCCTGATAGTTTTCGGCAACGCCGCGGTAGTAACAGCAGGGCGCCACATCGAAGCTGCCGACACCTTTGTCGACCCCATCGCGGATCAAGCGACGATGCAATTCGCCGCAGGCGTGCAGGGCGACGGCATGCTGGCCGGCCCGCGGCCAATCTGTTGCGGTCAACGCATCAGAAACGACAAATTGCTGCCGTACCCCGGCGCGCCGGGCCAGACTTTCCCCCGCCTCGCACAAACCGGCATCGATTTCGAGGGTATGCACTGGCGTCTGCCAGGTTAGTGCCAGCAGGCGGCCAAGGTGGCCCTTGCCACCGCACCAGTCGAGAACCGGCTGCTCGGCCGACCTGGCAGTTGCGGCAAAGGCCTCGATCTGCGCACGCTTGCGCCCGGGGATTTCCCAGGCCCAGTGGGCACTGCGCTCGGGCAGCGATGTTCCTTGGAGCACTGGCAAATTGGCCAAGGGGGCAAGCGTGGAGACGGACGGAATGTGG
Organism: Azonexus sp.; assembly: GCA_030691385.1. Taxonomy (GTDB): domain Bacteria; phylum Pseudomonadota; class Gammaproteobacteria; order Burkholderiales; family Rhodocyclaceae; genus Azonexus. The sequence goes on along the minus strand of JAUYEI010000011.1, from coordinate 38,535 downwards.
CGAGCAAGCAGTGCCAACGAGGCTGTGCTGTCGTCGTTTAGGCGCGCGATGTCGGCTTCGGGCAAACCCATGAGTTCGTCGAGCAACAACGGCCAGCGCTCGCACCACTGCGCTCGAGGCTCACGAAATGGCTGGGGATGCCACAAGTCGTGAAAATTGAGCAGTTCGGCATCCAGCCCCTGCTGGCGCTCGATTAGCTTCACTTGAGCGCAGCCCGATGCTCGCGGCGACGATAGCCAATAACGGCCGGAATGATGGCCAGCACCAGGACCAGCAGGCCGAGTCCGAGCGGCCAGAGCACGGGGCTATTCCATTCGCGCCGTGCCGCGGCACGATCAGCGCTATCGATGCGCTGGTATTTGAGCGTGTTGTTGCCGACATCGCTCGGCTTGCGGTTCTTGAGCCAGCGGTGGCTCAGGGTGTAGCTTTTCGGGTGCAGGCCGAAGACCCAGGGCGCGTCGTGGTGCAGGATGCGGTTCATCTGGCGGACGATGCCGAGGCGCTCGGGCGTATTGTCCATGTTCTTCATGCGCAGGAACAGGCGGTCGAATTCGGGGTTGGCGTAGTTCGAGGCGTTCTCGCCACCCTTGGCGACCTTGCCTTCGTTGCCGTCGAGCAGGAAGAAGAAATTTTCCGGGTCCGGGTAATCTGCGTTCCAGCCGAGGTAATAAAGCTGGACGTTGCCCTTGCGGATCTTGTCCTGAAAGCGGTTGAAGTCGGTCGAGCGAACGACGAGCTGAACGTCGATTTTGGCGAACTGTCGGGTCAGCCAGTCGAGGCGCGACTTCTCGCCCATGCCGCCGCCCGTGGTGTCGAGATTGACGACGAGCGGTTCGCCGGTCTTTTCGTCGCGGCCGTTCGGGTAGCCGGCTTCGGCGACGAGTTTTTTCGCCACCTCGACCGGCTTGCGTTTGGGCTTGCCATCGACCCAGTCGTAGACCGTACTGTCGATCCCCTGCTCGCCGGCCTCATAGCCGAAGATGCCCGGCGGCAACGGACTTTGCGCGGCGATGCCACGGCCGTTCTGGAAGATGGAGATGTATTCCTCCTGATCAATGGCAATCGAAATGGCCTGGCGCAGCCTGGTTGCCCGCGGCGACAGCCCGCCGATGACCGGGTCGAGCATGTTGAAGCCCATGTAGAAAGTCGAGGACTTGACCGAAGTCAGTAGGCGAATGCCCTTGTCGCGCATTTCGTCGCTCAGCGCCACATCGCCACCGACATTGACGCGGACGGCCTGGTCGAAGCTGTCAGAGGAAATCCCCGAGGCGTCGAAATAGCCCTGCAGGAACTTGTTCCAGTAGGGAATCGCTTCTTTCTCTCGCGTGAAGATGGCCTGATCAAGGAAGGGCAGCGGCTTGCCGCAATCGTCGAGCAAGCCGGCGGCACGGTCGCCCGGCTCGCCCTCACAGGGATAGGTCTGGCCGTGGAAATTCGGGTTGCGCGAAAGAACCATGCGGCGGTTTGGATCGTTTTCGCTGAGCATGAACGGCCCGGTGCCGACCGGCCACCAGTCCAGCGTCAGGTTTTTTTCCGCCATGCCGGGCTGACTGAAAAAGCGATCGACCTCGCGCGGCACCGGCGCAAAGAAGGGCATGGCCAGCCAGTAGAGAAATTGCGGATATTTGCCCTTGATGCGGACGCGCCAGGTCAGCGCATCGACCTTTTCGACGCCGCTCAAAGGGTAGGCGTCGAGATCGAGCCACTCGCTCGCCGGCTTGTCCCTGGCGGCTTTCTGCAGGCTGTCGCCGAGTTCCTTGAGACCGACGATCTTGTCGGCCATCATGCCGAAAATCGGCGAATGCAGGCGCGGGTGGGCCAGGCGTTTGATCTGGTAGATGTAGTCGTCGGCGCTCAGTTCGCGCGTGCCGACCTTGGGAAAATCGGCCATCGTCTGCCGTTTGGCGATTTCATTTTTGGCCAGAATTTCCGGTTGACCGTGGGAATCGAGGGCGAAGGCCGGATGCGGCTGAAAACGGATGCCCGGCTTGAGTTTGAGCTCGTAGACGCTTTCGGCAATGCGCTCGACCGGCGCATCGTGCGGCAACTCGCGCCCGGCCGCATCGTAGAAACGCGGCACCGGCACCTGCTCGACGGTAGCCGGAATCAGCTCGTAAGGCCGCTTGAGGTAGTGGTATTGCAGCGGCGGTTCGTAGATCTGCGCCGTGAAGGTAATCTCGTCCTCGGTGTAGGACTGCGCCGGGTCGAGATGCTTCGGGCGGTCGGTGAAGGCCGTGTAGAGAATGTTGCGTCCGGCATCGGCGGCCGGGTAGGGATCGTTCCAGGCCGGACCGCAGCCGGACAGGGCAATGACGGCAATGACGACAACGAGGCTCGCACGGATTTTTCGCATGGGCAGAAGTTTAACAAATGCCCGCCGCGCTGCTTGACCTGCCTGCGGTGAATTGCCCACAATGACTCAAACACCACAACACAGAGGCAGAGCCATGCTCGACACCCCCATCCCCGACTTCTCCCTGCCCGCCACCAGCGGCACCACTTTCAGCCTCGCTGCCGAGGCCGGCAAGGTTGTCGTGATCTATTTCTACCCGAAGGACAGCACGCCCGGCTGCACCACCCAGGGCCAAAACTTCCGCGACCTGCATGACCAGTTCGTTGCCGCCAACGCGGTCGTTCTCGGCATTTCGCGCGACAGCCTGAAGTCGCACGAAAACTTCAAGGCCAAACAGAGCTTCTCCTTCGAACTGGGGTCGGATGCAGATGAAGCCGTCTGCACCCTGTTCGCTGTCATGAAAATGAAAAACATGTATGGGAAACAGGTGCGGGGCATCGAACGCAGCACCTTCGTCATCGACCGCAGCGGCGTGCTGCGCCGCGAGTGGCGTGGCGTCAAAGTCCCCGGCCACGTTCAGGAAGTGCTCGATTTCGTCAAAACCCTTTAACCTTTTTACTTCTCCCACCCAACCAAAGGCCCACTCCATGCCGCGCAAGCCCGCAGCCATCAAGAAGCCCGCCGTTACCAAGATTTTTGTCCTCGATACCAACGTGCTCATGCACGATCCCAGCAGTCTTTTCAGATTCGAAGAACACGACGTCTTCCTGCCCATCATGACGCTGGAAGAACTCGACAACCACAAGAAGGGGATGTCCGAAATTGCCCGCAATGCCCGCCAGACATCACGCATGCTGGACGAATTGCTGGCCGCCAATGGCGAGGACGACATCGACGAAGGCATTGACCTTTACGGCCCGTCGAAAAAGCTGGCCAGCGGTCGGCTCTTCCTGCAGACCGAAGCAATCAGCGCCGATCTGCCGCAAGGCCTGCCGACCTCCAAGGTCGACAACCAGATCCTCTCGGTGGTCATCCACCTCCAGAAGAAATTCCCGAAACGCCCCGTCATCCTGGTGTCGAAAGACATCAACATGCGCATCAAGTCACGCGCCCTCAACCTGCTGGCCGAGGACTATTTCAACGACAAGGTGCTCGAGGATACCGACATCCTCTACACCGGCACGCGCGCCCTGCCCGACAATTTCTGGGACAAGCACGGCAAGGGCATGGAGTCGTGGAAGAAGGATAGCCGGACCTACTACAAGGTCACCGGCCCCCTCTGCCCGCAGATGCTGGTCAATGAGTGCATCTGGCTTGAGAAGGACGGCTTCACGGCCATCGTCAAGGAATCTGCCGGCAAGACCGCTATTCTCGAAACGCTGATCGATTACAGCCATCCGAAAAACGCCGTGTGGGGCATCATGGCGCGCAATCGCGAACAGAATTTTGCGATGAACCTGCTCATGAATCCCGACATCGATTTCGTCACCCTGCTCGGCCAGGCCGGTACCGGCAAGACCCTGCTGACCCTGGCCGCCGGCCTGACCCAGGTGCTCGAAACCAAGCTGTTCGCCGAAATCATCATGACGCGCGCCACCGTACCCGTTGGTGAAGACATCGGCTTCCTGCCCGGCACCGAAGAAGAAAAGATGGCGCCGTGGATGGGCGCCCTCGAAGACAATCTCGACGTCCTGACCCACACCGACGAGGCAAGTAGCGGTGCCTATGGCGGCGACTGGGGCAAGGCGGCGACCAACGACATCATCGGCTCGCGGATCAAGATCAAGTCAATGAACTTCATGCGCGGCCGGACCTTCCTCAAGAAATTCCTGATCATCGACGAAGCACAGAACCTGACGCCGAAGCAGATGAAGACGCTGGTCACCCGTGCCGGCCCCGGCACCAAGGTGGTCTGTCTGGGCAACATCGCGCAGATCGACACGCCTTACCTGACCGAAGGCAGTTCCGGCCTGACCTACGTCGTCGACCGCTTCAAGGGCTGGCCGCACTCCGGTCACATAACGTTACAACGTGGGGAGCGTTCCCGCTTGGCTGACCACGCAGGCGAAGTGCTATAATCGCTTCATCAATCAAGGGGCCGTGTCAGTGACACGGCCTTTTCGTTTCAACCACGGATTGTTTCCGCCGGAGGAGTTTCTTGAAACGTCGCGATTTTCTAGTATCCACTGCCGGACTCTCGCTCTTCGTCACCGACGCCTGGGCGGCCAAGAAGCAGGCCCAAGCCGACTCGACCAAGGCAAGCACGAGCAAGCCGGTAAAAAAACCAGCTACCAAGCCAGGCCAGCGAAAAGGCAAAGTCAGCTACAGGCCTCAGCAGCCGGTGGTCCATACCGCCGAAGATTCGGTTATCGAGCGCCCGCCGCTAGGCACCTCCGCATCCCGCCTGCCACCGGTCAAGGCCCCGGAACCACCAGCTGAATGGCGCACCTTTGAAATCACGACGACGGTCAACCTCAAGAACAGGAGTGGCCCGGCCAAGCTCTGGCTGCCCCTGCCGCTCAACCAGGACACCCTTTTCCAGCGTACACTCGGACACACATGGGCCGGCAACCAGGCCAACGCCAGCATGCGCCGCCTGCCGGACGGCGACCTCGAGGTCTTCCATTGCGAATGGCCCGACAGCGGCGATGCCCGTCTCCAGCTAACCACGCATGTCACCACGGCCGACCGCCATTTCGACGTCACCAAACGCACAGTTGCCCCGGAGCGCGAAGACATTCTGCGGCGCAACCTGCAGGCCTCGCAATTGATTCCCAACGACGGCCTGGCCTTCCAGCTTGGTGAGCGCATCCTCGGACGCATCAAGGACCCGGTTGCCCAGGCAAAGGCCGTCTACGAATGGGTCGTCGATAACACGATCTACGATCCGGCGCTGCCCGGCAGTGGCACCGGCGACGTACGCCGACAGCTCATTCAGGGACAATACGGTGGGCGTTCAGCTGACATCAACGGTCTTTTCGTCTCGATCTGCCGGGCCATCGGCATCCCGGCGCGTTGCGTCTATGGCATGCGAACCGGGTCGTCACGACTTTTCAGAAGCCTTGGACTCAACAGCGATGACGCGACGCGTGGTCATCATGTCCGGGCCGAATTCTACGTGCCAGGCTATGGCTGGATTCCGGTTGATCCGAGCGACGTCCGCCGGGCAATTTCCATGGAAATTCTTTCCGACCGCGACAGCAAGCTGATTTCGCTGAAAAAAATCCTGTTCGGTGTGTGGGAAATGAACTGGATTGCCTTCAATCTGGGGACCGATGTCGTCCTGCCAGGAAAGAATTCAGCCATCCCCTTCCTCCTCATGCCACAACTGGAATCATCGGGCAGTCACGCCGACGCTGGCCTTCAGTACAGCATCCGCACCCGGCAGGTCGTTTTATAAACGACCGTCAGTTCTGCGAATCGACAAAACCTCCGCTGGCCAGATTTTCGAAACGCGTATATTCACCGATGAAGGCCATGCGCACAGTCCCGGTCGGACCATTACGCTGCTTGCCGATGATGACCTCGGCCATGCCCTTGTTGTCCTGGCTTTCCTTGTTGTAGTACTCGTCGCGGTACATCATCAGGATCACGTCGGCATCCTGTTCGATAGCACCCGATTCGCGCAAGTCGGACATCATCGGCCGCTTGTCGGTGCGCTCCTCGACCTTCCGCGACAACTGCGACAGGGCAACGATGGGCACCTGCAACTCTTTGGCCAGGGATTTGATCGAGCGTGAAATTTCCGAAACCTCGGTCGCCCGGTTTTCTCCCTGCCGATTGCCACTCATCAACTGGATGTAGTCGATAACCAGCAAACCGAGCTTGCCGCCATATTGACGCGCCAGACGCCGGGCGCGGGCGCGCAGATTGGCCGGGCTCAGACCACCCGTTTCATCGATATAGATCGGGGCTTCGTGCAACTTGCCAAGGGCAAAGGAAAGGCGTGACCACTCGTCATCGGACATTCGACCCGTGCGCAAACTCTGCGAATTGAGGCGTCCGATCGAGGCCAGCATCCGCATGGCCAACTGTGCACCGCCCATTTCCATCGAAAAAACACCAACCGGCAGGCCGCTCTCGACGGCCACATTCTCGGCAATATTCAGCGCAAACGCCGTCTTGCCCATCGACGGACGACCCGCAACAATAATCAGGTCGCCCGGCTGGAACCCTGAAGTTTTCTGGTCGAGATCGATGAAGCCGGTCGGCACGCCCGTTATATCCGAAGGATTGTCGCGGTCATGCAACTCCTGAATGCGCTCCACCACCTGAGTCAGCAAGGGATTGATATGGACGAAACCTTCGCTGTGCCCGGCACCCGCTTCGGCAATCCTGAAAATCTTCGATTCCGCTTCATCAAGCAGCGTCTCGGCATCCCGGCCTAGCGGATTCAAGGCATCGGCGGCGATCTCGTCGGCTGTGGCGACAAGCTTGCGCAATACCGAACGCTCACGAACGATTTCGGCATAGCGCTTGATGTTGGCTGCCGACGGTGTATTGGCAGCCAACTCGCCAAGGTAGGCCAACCCACCGGTCTGCTCCCCCTCACCAGCCGCATCAAGTGCCTCGGCAACCGTAACCACATCGGCCGGCTTGGCACTGTCCAGCAGCTTGCGAATCTGGCGAAAAATCCGCCGGTGCTCATCCCGGTAAAAATCGGTTTCGGCAACCTGATCGCCGATTCGGTCCCAAGCCTGGTTATCGAGCAGCAAGCCGCCGAGAACCGACTGCTCGGCCTCAATGGAGTGCGGGGGAACACGCAGGTGATCGAGGGTGGAATCGGAGATTCTTTGCTTGGGCGGACGTTGATTCATGGCGGCAAGTTTAAATTAAAAAGGCCTCGCGATTGCGAGGCCTTTTTGGTGGGTGATAACCGGAATTACTCGGCAACCACGGCCACGGTGATGTTGGCCAGCACGTCGGTGTGCAGCGCAACGTCGAGCGGGAACTCGCCAATTGCCTTGAGCGGACCGTCCGGCATGCGGATGCTAGCCTTGTCGACGTCGAAACCGGCAGCCTTGAGGGCTTCGGCGATATCAACATTACCAACAGAACCGAACAGGCGGCCATCCATGCCGGCCTTGCGGGCGACGGAGACAGCGGTACCGTTCATCTTGTCGGCAACAGCCTGGGCAGCGGCCAGCTTTTCAGCAGCCAGCTTTTCCAGTTCGGCACGACGCGTTTCAAACTCGGCCATGGCAGCCGGCGTGGCACGCTTGGCCATGCGTTGCGGAATCAGGAAATTACGGGCGTAGCCGTCCTTGACCTTGACGACATCACCGAGGTTACCGAGGTTGACAACCTTTTCGAGCAGAATGATTTGCATGTTTCGTCTCCTCGAAAATTATTGATGGTTGTCGGTGTACGGCAGCAGGGCCATGAAGCGGGCGCGCTTGATAGCGGTGCCCAACTGGCGCTGATAGCCGGCCTTGGTGCCGGTCAGACGAGCCGGCATGATCTTGGCGTTTTCCTGGATGAATTCCTTGAGGACATCCACATCCTTGTAGTCGATCTGTTCGACCTTTTCAGCCGTGAAGCGGCAGAACTTGCGACGCTTGAACAGGCCGCCACCGCGCTTCTTTTTCTTGTCGTCATCCTTCTTCTTGAAGAATCGAGCCATTTTCGTTTCCTTCCAAAAATTCGAGTGTATTCACATGCAGCACGGGAGCTTTGCTGTTGCGGCTCTTGGCAGCCAGAAACCCAGTCAGTTTGACCGTCCCGCCGAGGGGAGCCGCCTGCAGCCAGCGGGCAGTTTCACCCAGAGCCACGACAGCAATTTCCACTTCCACCAAACGCTCTGCGCCACTTTCAGTTTGCGAGGAGCTGTGTTGCAGCCATCCTTCGCTAACCGGGACACCGGCCGGTGTGTAACGCAATGCTTTGCGCTCGACCAGTTTTCCCGAGAGTGTGAGGCAGTTCAGCCGTTAATTCCCGTACAGAGTCTTAGGCAGCAGCCGCTTCAACCGGAGCAGCCGGAGCTGCATCGCCAGGCATCATCGACTTGGACTTCTCTTCCTTCATCATCGGGGAAGGCGTCGTCACAGCCGCTTTCATCTTGACAGTCAGGTGGCGCAGCACGGCGTCGTTGAACTTGAACGAATGTTCGAGTTCGTTCAGCGTTTCGCCGTCGCACTCGATGTTCATCAGAACGTAGTGGGCCTTGTGGATCTTCTGGATCGGGTAAGCCAGTTGGCGGCGGCCCCAGTCTTCCAGACGATGGATCGTGCCGTTCTTGGCGGCTACAATGGCGCGATAGCGCTCGACCATGCCGGGCACCTGTTCGCTTTGGTCCGGATGGACGATAAAGCAGATTTCGTAATGGCGCATGCAATCTCCTTTTGGGATAAACCCTCCGCCATGCGGGTGCGGTAGGGCAAGGTTGAAAAGCCCATGAATATATCAGAAATCGTGGGCTTTTGGGGAAAACAGGAGACTGATTGTCAGAAACTGTCTTCAGCGAGTTCCAAGGTACCAGCCGCGCCGGCCACCACGGATTCAGCGAGGCCCGATGCCTGGGTCAGGAAATGATCGGCATAAAACCGGGTCGTCGCCAGTTTTGCTACCCAGAAAGGATCGGTTTCTCCAGCTACAATCTTGCTACGGGCAATGACTGCGGCGCGCCCCATCTGCCAGCCGCCAGCCACGATGCCAAAGAGATGAAGAAAAGGCACGGCCCCGGCATGGGCTGCCTTCGGATCGGTGGAGAAATTGGCCACAAGCCAGAAAACAGCCCTTTCCAGCGCGTCGACCGCAGCATTCTGCCGAGCGCCAATGGCCGCCAGATCGCCATCAAGCTGCGTTGCCGCGGCCCGCATGTCGGCGATGACCGCCATGATCGTTGCCCCTTTTTCGCGGGCGATCTTGCGACCAATCAGATCATTCGCCTGGATCGCAGTCGTGCCCTCGTAAATGGAGGCAATCCGTGCATCGCGCAGATGCTGGGCGGCACCGGTTTCCTCGATGTAGCCCATGCCGCCATGGACTTGCACGCCTAGCGAGGCAATATCGATGGCACTTTCGGTACTCCAGCCCTTGACGACCGGAATCAACAGATCGGCAAAAGCCCGCGCTTTTTCACGAACAGCGCCATCCTGATTGGCGTGTGCATTGTCCTGGGCGGAGGCGGTGACATAGGCCAGTGCCCGCATGGCTTCAATACGGGCGCGCATGGAGAGCAGCATGCGGCGTACATCCGGATGCTTGATGATCGGCACCTTCGGCCCACCGCGAACACCAACCTCCGTCCCCTGAACGCGATCCCTGGCATATGCCACTGCACGCTGATAGGCCCGCTCGGCATCACCCAAGCCTTCGAGGCCAACATTGAAGCGCGCCGCGTTCATCATGATGAACATGTATTCGAGACCACGATTTTCCTCGCCAACCAGCGTGCCGATGGCGCCACCCTTGTCGCCGAAGGCCAGGACCGCCGTGGGACTCCCGTGAATCCCCAGCTTGTGTTCAATCGAAACGCAATAAACGTCATTGCGCTCACCCGGCGTACCGTCAGCCTTGAGCAGGAACTTGGGTACGACAAACAGCGAAATGCCCTTGACGCCTTCCGGCGCATTGGGGGTCCGCGCCAGCACGAGGTGGACGATGTTGTCCGTCATGTCGTGCTCGCCGTAAGTGATAAAAATCTTCTGGCCAAAAATCCGGTACGTTCCATCACCTACCGGCTCGGCGCGCGAACGCACCGCTGCCAGATCGGAGCCCGCCGAGGGCTCGGTCAGGTTCATCGTGCCGGTCCAGTCTCCTGAAACCAGGTTTGGCAGATAAGCTGACTTCTGCTCATTGGTCCCGGCAATCATCAAGGCCTCGATGGCGCCCTGCGTCAACATCGGGCACAGTGAAAAGGCGTGATTGGCAGCCTTCCACATTTCGCTGACCGCCGTCGACAGCAGCTTGGGCAAACCCTGCCCGCCAAACTCCGGATCGCAACCCAGGCCATTCCAGCCATTGTCGACGAACTGGCGATAGGCCTCCTTGAAACCGGGCGATGTCGTAACAACGGTATCTTTCCACTTGGCACCATCCCTGTCGCCAACCCTGTTCAAGGGCGACAGCACTTCGCCGGAGAACCGGGCAGCCTCTTCCAGAATGGCATCGACGACATCTGGCGAAGCCTCTTCACAACCTGGCAGTGCAACCACCTGATCAAGGCCAGCCAGTTCCTGCATGACAAAACGCATTTCTTTCAGCGGGGCGAGATATTCACTCATCAGACGGTTTCCATTCGGTTGGCGGTTTCTTTAAGCTCAATCAGGAACAGCACATCCTCGACGACCGGCAAGGCAAAGCCCGTGCGCTGACCGCCGCGGTTGTCGCGTAACAACTGGTACATGTAGCCGACGACATCCCCTGAATTCCAGAGATCGACAATCGTATTGACGAGACGAGGCAGGTCTTCCAGAGACTGCGGCCGCGGCGCAACAGGACACTCGCTTTCTGCAGACGTACCCGCCCCCGCCGGAGCGTCATCCCAACTCTGAACCTCGACATTGAAATGCAGGTTGAGGTTGCGGGCAACGTTCTCGAACTCGGTACGCATACCGGCCATCCGGTATACATCCATCAAACGTATCCACGGCTGCAGCGCTTCCTGCGGATTGTGATCGATGTATTCCTGCAAGGCCTGAGCAGCACCCTTGACGCGGCCGAAGGACAGCATGATTTCGGCCAGTTCCATGACAGGATTGGCTTTGAAATGTTCATCCAGCGTCGTGGCACTGATCGACATCGGGGAGTCGCGTCCAGGCTCTGGCACTTTCGCCGGAATTTCCGAGCGCCTGGAAAGGCTTTCGTTTCCGGTATCAAGCTCGACATCGACCTGCATCGGCAGGCCCATGCTTGCCGGCTCGAAGTGAAGGTCGACACCACCGAGTTCCTCGGGTTCATCGGCGCGCCTCGGGGCAACCGTCAGCTCCGGGATGTCGATCGAAGGCTCGCTATCCGACCCCCCCGGACTCTTCAACCGATAATTTCTCCAGCCCAGCCAAGCAGCCAGCCCGAGCGCCAATCCAAGCAATACCCCATACAGCATCCACTCAGACAAGCCCGAGGTCTCTTCGGCCACCGGTAGCTGCGGCGCTGGCTGTGGTTTGGCAGGCTCATTTCCAGAGGATGAAGGTGCAGTGGAAGTTGGCTGCTGAGGATTCGAAGCTGCAGGGTCAGAAGTGCCGGCAACCGGTGCCGCGCCATTCGTCTCTACGCGCTTGGCAAATTCAGCAGCACGCTGCTGAAGCTCGCCCAGCGTACCTTCCATGCTACGCAACTTCTCGGCAGTGAGCATTTGAGATGTGGCCTGCTCATGCATGGCCATCAACATCCGATACTCAAGACGCAGTATTTCGCGCTGCGTCTCCTTGGCCTCGCTGGCCCCGCGGAGTAATTCAGTGGCCAAACGCAATGACGGTTCAGCGGCAAAGTCACCATCCGAGAGCATCAGACGGTCACGCATTCCACTGGCTACTGGTCGTTTTTCGGCTCGCCTGGTCGGCAATCTGGGCGGCGCATCGACTAGCGCGGGCGCTACGGAACGAACCCTGGCTGGCGGCCGATCTTGCAGCCTATCGACAGGCAATGCCACTTCGGGCAGGCGGCGCTCCTTGGCCACGGGCTGATCGCCCCTCTGCGGCGATCCCATAATGATATACTCGCGGGATATTTCATGCCCGCAACCCAGTTGTACCGCGAACTGCATGATCGGTTCACGCAGTGGTGCATCTGAGCGAATTTCGAGAACAGGCTGGGCGCCTTTGCGTACATTCAGCCCGGCTTTTTTGAGCCAAGGCAGATCGCCGGCCCCGGATGGCTGCACAAGGCGGAAACAACTCGCATCAAGCTTCTGTTTTTCTGCCCCCAGAAGATCGATTTCCAACTGCATCCGCTCACCCAGAACCGGCTGACCGCGCAAATCGCCCAAGCCTACCGCCGACACCCCTCCCGACAAGGCAAGCATCAAGACCGGCAAAGAATAGCGGCGAGCAAAGCGATTCAAAGACGCAGCTCCAAATGACATTAAATTATTGGAATTGTAGCCGTTATTTCCCAGCCAGATAACTTGAATCATCGAAGCTGACAACCCATTCAGGGCGGTAAACAACGAACAAAGTCATCAACATCCCTGACAACCACGCTTCAGAGAAGGCAAGCAGCAGAAAATAGGGGAAATATTCGCTGATCAGATAGTCCCATTCATAGGCCCCGACCATTGCCAACAGGGCGGTTGCACCGAAGCCAACGCCAATAATCGTCAGCGCAGCACCGAGAAAGCCATTTACGAAGATATAGACAAAGAAATGCCTGGGCAGCACACGGCAAAATATGCGGAAACAAAACTGACTCAGCACGACACTGAGACCGGCCAGCAGCAAAGCATTTGCCGCATACGCAAACGGCCCGGCGGCGCCATTCAGGGTAATGCCGAGCGTCACCAGCGAAAGCCCGACAAAAGCCAGATGTGGACCGAAACTCAGCGTAAAGACCGTCGCCCCCAGCAAGTGAAAAGTCAGGCCAGGCTTGACGCCGGCCTTGAGACTCCAGACGAAGGTAAGCAAAACAATCATCCCGAGCCACACATTCAACAACTCGGAGTTCTTGAGTCTCCCCCACGGGGCCCGCCAAAGACTATGGGCGAAAAACAGTATCCAGGCGATCCATGCCGCCCAGTACCATCCTTCGTCCATCAAGGTATCTGTCAGATTCACATGGCTATTTTAGCCGACAGCTCCGACCAGTTGCGGCACCACTTCGAACAAATCACCAACCAAGCCGTAATCCGCCACCTGGAAAATCGGTGCATCCGGATCCTTGTTGATGGCGACGATGACTTTCGACTCCTTCATGCCGGCCAGATGCTGGATGGCGCCGGAAATACCGACCGCGATGTACAACTGCGGCGCAACGATCTTGCCGGTCTGGCCAACCTGGTAGTCGTTCGGGACGAAGCCGGCATCGACGGCGGCACGGGAGGCACCGAGGGCAGCACCGAGCTTGTCGGCGAGCGGCTCAAGCAGCTTGTGGTAGTTCTCGCCACTGCCCAGACCACGGCCACCGGAGACGATGATCTTGGCGGCACCGAGTTCGGGACGCTCGGACTTGGTGAGTTCGCGGTGGGTCAGGGTGCTTTGGGCGGTGTCATTTGCCGCAGCGATGCTTTCGATTTTCGCGGCATTTTCCCGGTTGACCGTGTCAAAGGCCGTGGTGCGCACGGTGATGACTTTGGTTTGGTCGGCGCTCTTGACGGTAGCCAGGGCATTGCCGGCGTAGATCGGGCGGACGAAGGTGTCGGCGGATTCGACGCCGGTGATTTCGGAGATCTGGGCGACATCGAGGAGTGCGGCGATTCTGGGTGCGAGGTTCTTGCCGAAGGTGGTGGCCGGGGCAAGGATGTGGCTGTAGCCGGCGGCGTTGGCCATGACCAGCGCGGTGAGGTTCTCGGCGGTCTGGCTCTGGTAGTGAGCGGCGTCGGCCACTTTGACGGTGCTGACGCCATTGAGGGTGGCGGCTTCCTGGGCGGCGGCCTGGCAGTTGCTGCCGGCGACGAGAACGTGGATGTCGCCACCGATCCTGGCGGCTGCCGCGACGGTGTTGAGGGTGGCGGCCTTGAGCTGTTGGTGGTCGTGTTCGGCGATAACGAGTATGGTCATGATCAGATCACCTTGGCTTCGTTCTTGAGTTTGTTGACGAGTTCGGCGACGTCGGCAACGCGGATGCCGGGGCTGCGCCTGGCCGGTTCGGCGACCTTGAGGGTGCTCAGGCGCGGGGTGACGTCGACGCCAAGCTCGGCCGGCTTGACGGTGTCGAGCGGCTTTTTCTTGGCTTTCATGATGTTGGGCAGGGTGGCGTAGCGCGGTTCGTTGAGGCGCAGGTCGGTGGAGACGACGGCCGGCAGGTTGATCTCGAGGGTTTCGAGGCCGCCGTCGATTTCGCGGGTGACCGTCGCTTTACCACCAGCGATGACGACCTTGGAGGCGAAGGTGGCTTGTGGCCAGCCTTGCAGGGCGGCGAGCATCTGGCCGGTCTGGTTGGCGTCGTCGTCGATGGCTTGTTTGCCGCAGATGACGAGTTGCGGTTGTTCCTTGTCGCAGAGGGCCTTGAGGAGCTTGGCGACGGCCAGCGGCTGGATTTCCGTATCGCCACAATCGACGAGGATGCCACGGTCGGCACCGATGGCCATGGCGGTGCGCAGCGTCTCCTGGCAGGCGGCGACGCCGCAACTGACGGCGATGACTTCGGTGGCGATGCCGGCTTCCTTGAGGCGCACGGCTTCTTCGATGGCGATTTCGTCGAAGGGGTTCATGCTCATCTTGACGTTGGCCAGGTCAACACCGGTACCATCGGCCTTGACGCGGACCTTGACGTTGTAATCAACGACGCGTTTTACGGGTACGAGAATCTTCACACACCTCTCCTTTTACTCGGTTCAATTTTTCGAATTACTGTCGCCCGTTTGACAGACGATCACTCAATCAGCACAATGACCATACTGTGTCGTATGGAAAAGCATACGGTAGCGTATGGAAAACAAACCTGTCAAGCCCTTGATTAAATCCTCATCCGTAAAACCCCGCAAGCGGGCTGCCGTCGCGCGCACCCAACTCGACCCGGAACGCTGGGTGGATGAGGCTATCGACGTGCTGGCCCGCGAAGGGATCAGCGGCTTGCGGGTCGAAGTGCTGGCCAAGCGTTGCGGCGTTACCAAAGGCAGCTTCTACTGGCATTTCAAGGACAGGCAGGCGCTACTCGATGCCGTGCTCGAGCAATGGAAAATCGGGCGGATCCGCGACATCGAGAAAACCACGTCCGTGGCTGCAGGACAAGAAAGCCAGCAATTGCATTACGCCATCGAAGTGTATGGCGCCAGTCGGAACCGCAAGGGCATGTCGATCGAACTGGCCGTCCGCGACTGGGCGCGGCATGACCCGCAGGCCGCGGCAGTCGTCGAGTCAGTCGATCTCTATCGCCTTGAATGCACGCGAAAGTTGTTCGTCGCCGCCGGCATGTCGGATGCCGAAGCCAAGAGCCGCAGCCTGTTGCTCTATGCCTGCGTCTTCGGCCTGTCGCTCATGCATTACACGCACTTCGACGACAACCTGGCTGATCTCAAGCAACGCATCGCCGAGCGCATCATTTCCAGCTAGCTGGAACAAGCGCTTGCGCCTTGGTCTTGCTCCCAGGCAAGCAAATCCGCGGCCAGTTGCTCCACCGTCGCCGACAGGGCGGCTACACCGCCACGCGCATCCTGGCTTGCCGCTGGCTTTTCGATGCGCAGGCCGAGTTCGGCCACCTGCCGGCGCGCGCGATCGAGCAGAACGGCGCGGCCTTGCAGAACCCCCTTGCTGCTTTCCGGGGAAACGAATACCTGGCTGAACTCGGTAATTTCGACCCGCAGGACACAAGGGGTCTGGCCCTGTCCCGCCATCGAATAATCGAGTTGCTGCATCAGTCGCTGCTGGATCATTTGCGCCGGCGGCCCGGCCCAGCGCGCCCGGGCGTACTCGCGTAAACGGGCGACGTCGACGTAAGCCAGCCGATAATCGATACCCTGCGAGTCGAACCATAGCGGCGCCCGAACCTCGAGCGCCAAGGGCTGTTTGCGCGGGGTCGCCAGCAGGCTGGCCGGAGCGGTGCCGAAGTCGTAAATCGCCAGGGGACTATCGCCGCCACGCTTGCCACCTGTAAAACAGGCTGAAAGCAGGCAGCAAGACAACAAGGTAAGCAGCCTGCGCATCTTATCTCTCCCTGGCCGGGTTGAAACCGGCTTCGCCCGGACCGGGAACCTGGGCCGGCGCACCGAAGACCAGGCCCTGTGGCGTATCTTCAAGAACGCGCAGAACGCGGCTCAACTGGCGCGAAGTCAACGAGAAATCGGTCGCCAGTTCGTTGAGGCGGGGCATCAGCGCCGATGTCCCACCGGCTGAAGCATCGCCGATGGCCACATCAAGCTTGTCGGTCGCCACCTGCATCTTGCCGATCAGGATGCGGGTATCGGCGAGCAGGGGCTGAACTTCACCGGCGGCTTGCGACAGATTCCTGATATTGCGATCGTCGAGCAGTTTCTTCACTTGCAGGAGCGTCGTGTTGAGGTTTTCGAGAACCGGTTTCATGTTGCCGGAGGCTGCTTCGAGATTGACCAGCGTGGCTTTCAGGTGAGCGCGATTCTCGTCGTCGAGCATGGCGTTGGCGCTGACCATCATCTGCCGGGCCTGCTTGAGCGTGGCCATGCCGGTTTCACCGAGCTCTTCGAGCAAGGAAGGAATCATCGTGATGCGCGGCGGCTGCTCGTCGTTGGGCACGAGCGCTTCGGTATCCTTGCCGGTTTCGAGGAGGAGGATGTGGGCCAGACCGGTGACTCCCTGATAGTTCAGTTTGGCCACCGTGCCTTTGGTCAGCGGCACGTCGTCATTGACCGAAATGGTCACCAGAATGTTGCTGTAGTCCTCCGGGTCGAGGCGGATATCGCTAACCTTGCCGACGCGGATGCCACGATAACGCACCTGCGCCTGCGGGTTCAGGCCGCCGATATTCTGTTTGGTGACGACGATATAATCGTGCGCCGAATCCTTGCTGCCGCTCAGCCAGTAGATGGCCACCAAGGCTGCCGCTCCGAGGAGTAGCGCAAAGAGACCGGCAGCGAAGGCGTAGGACTTGTTTTCCATGGATGCCAATTAAAGCAGCTTCCGGCGGTCTGCGCCAAAAAAGCCGGTAACAAAAGGATGATCGACCGTCATGACCTCGGCTTTCGGGCCGAAGGCGATGATGTGATGATCGGCCAGCACGGCAACATGGGTGGCCAGGCCAGCCAGGGTATTGAGGTCGTGGGTGACCATGACGACGGTCAGCCCGAGCTCGCGCTGCAGATCGCCGACCAGCTCGACGAAATTCTGACTGCGGTCGGGGTCGAGGCCGGCGGTCGGCTCGTCGAGCAGCAGCAGTTCGGGCTCCAGCGCCAGGGCACGAGCCAGCGCCACACGTTTGACCATACCGCCGGAGAGTTCGGCCGGCATCAGTTTGCCGTGCGCGGGCTCGAGGCCAACCATGGCCAGTTTGAGGTGGACCAGCCGGCGAATCCAGTCGGCATCGAGACAACGCAGTTCGTGCAGCGGGAAGGCGATGTTGTCGAAAACCGACAAGGCCGAAAACAGGGCACCGTGCTGAAAGAGCATGCCGAGGCGCCGGCGCAGATTGCGCTGCATCCGGACGTCGGGCTCATTGAGATCGACGCCAAACAGCCGGACGCTGCCCGACTCCGGCCGCAGCAGGCCGAGTATTTCGCGCAACAAGGTGGTCTTGCCACTGCCCGAACCGCCGAGCAAGCCGACAATCTGGCCCGACTCCACCCGCAAGGAGAGATCGCGATGGACAACCCTCCCACGAAAACTGGCGCCGACACCATTCAGCTCAATGACGGGTGACTGGCTCATGGTCAGGGCACACCAATGTTCCGGGTGAACACGGCGAAAATGGCGTCGAAGAGAATGACCGTGGTAATCGCCGTCACCACGGCACTGGTCGTGTTGGCAGACAGGCTTTCGGTATTGGGTTTGACGTGCAGGCCGAAGTGGCAGGCCACGACGGCGATGACAAAGCCGAACACGACGCCCTTGCTCAGGCCGATGACGAGATTGGATACCGGCACGGCGCGCGGCAGGTTGTCGAGAAAATAGATCAGTGACAGGTCAAGTTGGAGCAGCGCGGCCAGCATGCCGCCAAAAAGCGCCACGGCCGAGGTCCATAGCACGAGCAAGGGCATTGCTACGGTCAACCCGAAAATCTTGGGTAAAACGACACGGATGCTGCGCGAAATACCCATCGTCGACAGCACGTCGATTTCCTCGGTCACCCGCATCACGCCGATCTGCGCCGTCATCGCCGAACCGGAGCGCCCGGCCACCAGCACGGCGACGAGCACCGGCCCCAGTTCGCGAATGATCGAGATGCCGAGGATATTGACGATGAACAGGTCGGCGCCAAAGCTCTTGAGCTGCAGCGCCGACAGATAACTGATCGTCACCCCGATCAGGAAACCGACCAGCGCCGTGACGGCCAGCGCCTGCGCCCCCGCCTTGTAAACGTTGGCGGTGAATTCCTTCCATGGCACATCCTGTGGATGGCGGGCAAGGTAGGCCACGTCGAGCAGCAACTGGCCAAACAGGGCGATCATGCCGCGCAAATTGATTATGGCCTTGAGCAGCAAGGCACCGAGCAGCTCGGGCAAGTGCACGCGTGGCCTGGCCTGCTCGGGAATCTCGCGCGGCAATTCGGCAACCCGCTGGAGAGCTTGCCGATGCAATTCGCCAGCCACCAGCTTAGCCGGCCACTTTGCCCCCCAGGCGCGCCACAGCAGCACGGCCGCGGCGCTATCAAGTCGCGTTACGGCCGACAAATCCCACTGTTCGATGCGGCTCGAACAAGCCGCCAGATCGGTCTGCAAGGCCGGCAATTGCGGCAGCATTTCGGCCAGCGTCCATCTGCCGGACAGCACCACTCTCCCCGGCTCGACCAGCAAGCGCGGGGATTCACTCACGCGACTTTCCTCGTCGGTTTCGACTGAAGGATGTAGTCCCGCCCAAGCTGCTTCCAGACCGTAGCCTCTTCGCCGAAGGCAGCGGCTGTCCACGGATTGGCCGCCAGCCAGTCGGCCGGCAGTTCGATGATGAATCCGTTGTCGCTCCGACTGGCGCGCCAGGCAGGGATCGCCCGGTCGTCACGCGTGCGGTGGAGCAGCACGGCCAGGCGCAGGCAGAAGATCAGGTCCCAGGCGCTGTCGGCGGCGGGAATCGCTCCCAGCTTCTCGAGTTTGCCGCGATGGCCAAGAACCAGCATGGCCAGCCGCGCCTGATCCTTCTTGGAAAAACCGGGCATATCGGCATAGGTCAGAATGTAGGCGCCGTGCTTGTGATAGGCGTTATGGGCGACGGAAATACCGATTTCATGCACACGGCAGGCCCACGACAGGAACTGGACGTCGACCTCGCTTGGCGAGCCGTCGAACAACTGGGTCAGCGCCGAAAGCGCCGTCGCTTCGACACGTTCGACCTGATCGCCTTCGACCTGATAGCGCCGGCGGAACTGGGCCACGGTCGAATCGCGCATGTCGTGATGATGAAAGCGACCGAGCAGGTCGTAGAGCACGCCCAGGCGCAAGGCGCCATCGGCGTAGGACATTTTTTCAATATTGAGCTCTTCGAAAATCGCCGACATGATGGCCACCCCGCCCGGAAAAACCGGCAGGCGGTCGCCCCTGACCCCGGGCAGATCAAGCGCTTCGGCCGAACCGGCCTTGATAAGCAGATTGCACAGCTTTTCCAGCCCGATGCGCGTGATGCCGCTTTCGCCGTTCGGATTCATGCCATTCAGTTCGAGCACATCGGCGATCGCCCGCGCCGAACCCGATGAACCAACAGCTTCCTTCCAGCCCAGACGCTGGTAATCGGCGGCGATCAACTCGATTTCCTTGGCCGCCGCCACCTGCGCCTCACGCAGGCGTTTGCGGTCGATCCGGCGATCCGGGAAAAAGCGCATCGTGTAGCTGACGCAGCCCATGTACAACGATTCCATAAGCTGCGGGTCGTGCCGTTTGCCGATGATGAATTCGGTCGAGCCGCCGCCGATGTCGATGACCAGGCGCTTGTGCGCCGCCGACGGCAAGGAATGCGAGGCGCCGATGTAGATCAGGCGCGCCTCTTCGCGACCGGCGATGATTTCGATGGGAAAACCGAGCGCCTCCTCGGCCTGCGGCAGGAACTCGAAGGCATTCTTGGCAATGCGCAGCGTGTTGGTCGCCACGGCGCGGACTGCCCCGCGATCCAGTCCGGCCAGGCGCTCACCAAAGCGGCGCAACGCATCCAGCGCACGCGCCTGGGCCGCCACATCGAGGCGCTTGTCCGGCATCAGTCCGGAGGCCAGACGCACCGGCTCTTTCATGGAATCCAGCGTGTAAATCTGGTTCTCGACCACCCGCCCGACCTGCAGACGGAAGCTGTTGGAGCCCAGATCAACGGCGGCAACGGTTTCGTAAATCATTTTTGGTAAAGCCACAGAATGCTTGAATTGGCGGGCATTCTACCACCTGCACCATGGCCGGATTGTGACGACGGAGCAAACGCCGTCAATGGGCCAGACTTCCACGGTCAACCGGAAAAAATGGCCAAAATTGAAATCCCGGGCACAAAAAAACCCGCCGGTTTTCATCGGCGGGCTTGTTGCGGCAAGAACGAAGCCTAGCTGGCCAGCGCGCTCTTGATCTGCTCCAGCGTCGAAGGGTCGTCGATGGTCGTCAGATCGCCCGGATCACGGCCTTCGGCCAGCGCCTGCAGCGAGCGGCGCAGCATCTTGCCGGAACGGGTCTTGGGCAGACCGGTCACGAAGTGCACGCGGGCCGGACGGCCAATGGCACCGAGAATGCTGTCGACCGTACCAAACACTTCCTTCTCCAGCGCCTTGACCAGCTCGGGAGTTGCCACTCTGGAAGCGTCCTTGACGACAGCGAAAGCCATCGGCACCTGTCCCTTGAGCTTGTCTTCGACACCAACCACGGCCACTTCGGCAATCGCCGCGTGGTTCTGGATCGCTTCCTCGATTTCACGGGTGCCCAGACGGTGACCGGCGACGTTGATCACGTCATCGGTGCGGCCGAGGATGGTGAAGTAACCGTCTTCATCCTTGATCGCCCAGTCGTAGGAGGAATAAACCAGCGGCTCCTTGAACAGCGTGAAGTAGGTGCTGACAAAACGGTCGTCCTGGCCCCAGACGGTGGACAAGCAGCCCGGCGGCAGCGGCGGAATAACCGCAGCGATACCCTTCTCGTTGGCACCGCAGACCGAACCGTCTTCGCGGAAGATCTGCAGGTTGTAGCCGTAGACCGGGAAGCTCGGCGAACCGTACTTGATCGGCGTGTTTTCAACACCGGGCAAGGCAGCCAGCATCGGCCAGCCGGTTTCGGTCTGCCAGTAGTTGTCGATGACCGGTTTTTGCAATTCGGTCATGAACCACTCGTGGGTCGGCTGGTCGAGCGGCTCGCCGGCCATGAAGATGTGCTTGAGCGACGACAGGTCGTACTTGTGCATGAAGGCCGGGTCCTGCTTTTTCAGCACGCGGGCGGCCGTCGGCGCCGAGAACATGACGTTGACCTTGTACTTCTCGACGATCTTCCACCAGATACCGGCATCCGGACGCAGCGGCGTGCCTTCGTACATCACGGTGGCCATGCCGGCAATCAGCGGGCCGTAGATGATGTAGGAGTGACCGACCACCCAGCCGATGTCGGAAGTAGAGAAGTAGGTTTCGCCTTCGCCGCCGCAGTAGATATGCTTCATCGACGAAGCCAGCGCCACGGCGTAACCGCCGGTGTCGCGCTGCACGCCCTTCGGTTTGCCGGTCGTGCCCGAGGTGTAAAGAATGTAGGAAGGCTCGGACGATTCCAGCCATTCGCACGGCACCTGGGCATCCATGAACTTGGCGCGCTCGGTGGCGTAGTCGACATCGCGACCGGCGACCTTGTTGAAAGCCTTGTCCAGACCACGGTCGACCATGAGCACCTTGGCCGGCTTGTGTTCGGCCAGTTCGATCGCCTCATCAAGCAGATGCTTGTAGGGAACGGCCTTGCCGCCGCGCATGCCGGCATCGGAAGAAACGATCAGCACCGGCTTGGCATCGTCGATACGGGTGGCCAGCGAACCGGAGGCAAAGCCGCCGAAAACGACCGAGTGGATGGCGCCGATGCGGGTGGCGGCCAGGATGGCGAAGGTCGCCTGGGCGATCATCGGCATATAGATCAGGACACGGTCGCCCTTCTTGACGCCGAGGCTCTGGTAAATCGCCGCCATGCGTTCGATTTCTCGCTGCAGTTCGGCAAAGCTGTAGACCGTTTCCTCGTCGGTTTCGGTCGACACGAAAATCAGCGCACGATCGTTCGGACGCTTGGCCGCATGACGGTCAACCGCGTTGTGACAAAGATTGGTCTTGCCGCCGACGAACCATTTGGCAAACGGCGGGCGGGAATAGTCGCACACCTGGGTGAACGGCTCCTTCCAATCGACGAGCTGGGCCTGCTCGGTCCAGAACTCATTCGGCTTTTCAATCGAATACTGGTGAAACTCTTTGTACGTCGCCATAAAATTCCCTCTAGCTAAGTTTTCCTGCACAACAAAATACAGAACGGACTAGTTTTTTTGAGATTTCCGTTCACTCAAAATACGTTCGATCTCGGCCACCGGCAGAGCCAAGCCCAATTCACGATTCATCAAATTCATCAGCGGCAACAAGCGTTCAGCCAGCGAGGGCAAGTGCGGGATCACCGGCGACAAGCGATTGGCGGCCAGCAATTCCAGGGCATGATGGATGGAGATCGGCCGGGAAGCCGGCGTCACCCCGCCCGACTCAGTCCTGTTGCCACCCGCCCGCATGGCGGCATGCATGCGCTCACCGGCCAGGTCGAGCAAGGCCCCGGCCGACGTCACCAAATCGGTCGGCACGCTGGCCAGGCCAATACTGACCGTCAAGGCCACGGTCTGGCCCTGGACCGACAGGCGCGCCACCTCGACAGCCTCGCGCACCCGTTCGGCAAAAGTCGCGCAAAAAGCCGGGGCCGTTCCCGGCGAAACAACGGCAAACTGCCCGGCACCAAAATGGCCGAGACTGTCTTCCTGACGCATCTTGCCAGCCAGCATCCGGGCAAAGCGATTGCCCACCTCGTCGGCAACCTGCTCGCCCAGCCGTTCGCACATGCCGGCAAAACCATCGAAACCAAGGACCATCACGCTGACATCGCCACCATGCCTGTTGGCATGCGACATCGCCTGGGCCGCCTGCAATTCGAGATACTTTCGGGTAAACAAACCGCTCACCGGATCCTGAACCATCTGCTCGCGACCGGCATCAAGGTGCTCCTGGGCGTCGGTCAGGACCAGCAAATTATTGAGACGGGTCAACACCTCCGTGCATCCCGCGCCCTTCGTGACAAAATCAGAAACGCCCAGCGCCTTGGCCTTGGCCCGCTCCTCCTCGGTTTCCTCACCGGAAACCAGAATGAACGGCAGTTGCTGCAAACGCCGCAGCTTCGACGTGCGCACGCGCTCCAGCAATTCGTAACCATTCAGCTTCGGCATCTGCAGATCGGAAATCACGGCGCGAATGGCGTGATCGAGCACCAGGGTCTGCCACGCCGCCTCGCCGTCACCCTCCTCGCGCACTTCGTATTGCCCCTTCAAATGCTGGATGAGCGAAATCCTGACCACCCGCGAGTCATCGACGATCAGGATGCGCGGCAATTCGGCCACGTCAGTCCCCGCCAACTTCCACCACGACTCTGCCTTTGGCGCGTCCGGCAATGTATTCGCCGAAGGTGGCCGGCAGATCGTCAAACGGAATCCGGCGCGACATGTCGGCCAGATGCGGCGGACGCAAATCACAGGCCAGACGTTGCCAGACACCGCTCCGATAGGGTTCCCGGATATAACCCGAATCAACGCCGAGCAAGGAAACGCCGCGCAGGATAAAAGGCGCCACCGTCGTATTCAGCGACATGCTGGCCGCCAGCCCGATGCTGGCGATAGTGCCGCCCTGCTCCATGGTGCTGGCGATCCAGGCCAGGACATCTCCCCCGAGATTGTCCACCGCACCAGCCCAGCGCGCCCTGTCCAGCGGCCTGATCTTCGACAGATCGAGACTCTGGCGCAGCATGACCTCGGCCGCGCCGAGGCCGCGCAAATAATCCGCTTCGCTCTCCTTGCCGGTCAGCGCCACGACGTGATAACCAATCCTGGCCAGCATATCGACGGCCAGACTGCCGACGCCGCCCGTGGCACCAGTCACGATGACCGGCCCCTTGCTCGGACGCAAACCGTTTTCTTCCATGCGGACGATGGCAAGCGCCGCAGTAAACCCGGCCGTGCCCAGCGCCATCGCATCGTAGAGAGACAAACCACCGGGCAGAGGCACCACCCAGTCGCCCGGCACCCGGGCAATTTCGGCATAGCCGCCGTGATGGGCGACACCGATATCAAAACTGGTGGCGATCACCCGATCACCCGGCTTGAAGCGCGCATCATCACTCGCGATGACCGCCCCGGAAAGATCGATGCCCCCGACGCAAGGAAAGCGCCGAATGATCTTGCCCGCCCCCGTCGCGGCCAGTGCATCCTTGTAATTGATGCTCGAATAGGCAACCTTGATCGTGACACTCCCGGCATCCAGCTGGCTTTCGCCCATCGGGACGAAACCACTGCTCACCTTGCCATCGCATTCTTCAATCAGCAGTGCCTTGAAGGAATCCATGTTTGCCTCACGTCTCGGGAAGGAAATTGTATTCATAATTACGGATGATGAACATAGTTGCAGCCAGTGAATTTTCGTCGCCTTTACAGCCGGCTACTTTTCAAATATATTTCGCCGCTATGCATAAAGTACTGGTTTCTCTACTGCTTGCTTCCTCGCTGCTCCTGAGCGGGATCGGTGCGCCCTTGGCCGCCGAGCAGGTTCGCAAGCCCGAAGAGCAGCAGTCGTTTTTTGAACGTTACACCAACGCTGCTCAGGATGTCATCCTGCAAGGCCTGAAGCTGGTTGGCGTCCGTTACCGCTGGGGCGGCAATGACGAAGAGAGCGGCCTGGACTGCAGCGGTTTTGTCCGTCTGGTGTTCAAGGACAGCACCGGTACCTCGTTGCCACGCACCGCCCGCGAAATGAGCGAAGTCGGCCGGCAGGTCGATGCCAGCCAGTTGAAGCCCGGCGATCTGGTCTTTTTCAACACCATGCGTCGCACCTTTTCGCACGTCGGCATCTATCTCGGCGACAACCATTTCCTGCATGCACCGCGCAAGGGTGCCGAAGTACGCGTCGAGAGCATGGAGAGCAATTACTGGATGGCCCGCTACAACGGAGCGCGACGAATACTCGAAGGCAACTGAACGAAAGCGGCTTGCAAGCCGCTTTTTTTACGTCGCAAAAAAATAACAATTCTCATTTACAGGGTGTCCCGCAGCCAGTAAACTGGAACCATTCTCATATCCAACCGGAGTTCCCGCATGAAACTGATGCCCGTCCTGATCGCCGCCGCAACCCTCACCGTTTTCAACTCAGCGCTTGCTGAAGAAAAAATCCTCAACCTCTATTCCGCCCGCCATTACCAGACGGATGAGGCGCTCTATGCCAATTTCACACAGCAGACCGGCATCAAGATCAACCGGATCGAAGGCAAGGAAGACGAGTTGCTCGAGCGGATCAAGAACGAAGGCGCCAACAGCCCGGCCGATATTTTCCTGACCGTCGACGCAGCCCGACTGGCCAAAGCACATGAGCTGGGCTTGTTTGCCCCGGTTTCCTCGAAACTGCTGGAGTCGCGCATCCCGGCCCACCTGCGCACCGAAGACTGGTTTTCGTTTTCGACACGGGCACGCGTCATCGTTTACAACAAGCAATCGGTCAAGCCGGAAGATGTCCAGAACTACGCCGACCTGGCCAACCCGAAGCTGAAAGGCAAGTTCTGCTCGCGCTCCGGTTCGCACCCCTACAACCTGTCGCTGATGGCATCGATCATCGCTCACCAGGGCGAAGCCAGGGCTGAAGAGATTGCTCGCGGCATGGTGGCCAATTTCGCCCGCGCCCCGAAGGGTGGCGACACCGACCAGATCAAGGCGGTTGCCGCCGGTGAATGCGGCGTGGCTATTTCGAATACCTACTACGTGGCCCGCCTGCTCCGCTCGACCAAGACGGAAGATCTGAAAATAATGGAGCAGGTCGGCATCGTCTGGCCTGATCAGGGCGGAAATGGCGCCCACATCAACGTTTCCGGCGGTGGCATGCTGAAAACGGCACCCCACCCCGAGGCAGCCGTCCGCTTCCTC
The DNA here is from genome assembly GCA_030691385.1 of Azonexus sp. Lineage (GTDB taxonomy): Bacteria > Pseudomonadota > Gammaproteobacteria > Burkholderiales > Rhodocyclaceae > Azonexus. Next base: position 12,393 of record JAUYEI010000011.1, on the reverse strand, counting down.
GAATACCTGGCCTCCGATCAGGCGCAGCGTTATTTCGCCGATGGCAACAACGAATGGCCTGTAGTCGACAGCATCAAAGTGGCGAATCCCGGACTGGACGCCATGGGCAAATTCAAGGCTGACAAATTGCCGGTCAAGAACCTCGCCATGTATCGGAGCAAAGCCCAGATCATTTTCGACCGGGCCGGCTTCAAGTAACGCCAGTTCTCGCCAAAGCCCCGGCAATTGCCTACAATTCCCGGGGCCTATGGAACAACTGGAATATGACTGTCAAAGGTTTCACCACGCATAATCTGATCGATGCCATTCACGCCGGCAGCTTGAGCGGCGTGCTCAATGCGCTGGACGATGGCGCTGACATCGAGATGCCTGACATGCACGGCTGTAGCGGCCTGCCGCTACGCACCGCCTGTTTTGAAGGCAATCTGGTCATTGTTCGCGAGCTGCTGAATCATGGCGCCAATCCAAACGCCATTACCAGCGACGGCCCGGGAGCGCCACTGCGACTAGCCTTGAGAAAAGGGCATCAGGACATCGCAGATCTGCTGCGGCAAAAAGGTGCCATGCCACTCGCTGCTACGATCACCCCTGAGACTCCGGATGCTCACTTGCCCGACGAAGTCGTCACGCTGTCACCTCCCGGGATCAAGCCGGACAGCATTGTCGAATTCACCCCCTCCGACACGCCTCCGCCGACCGACGAAACCATTGTTTCGCTGCTGCCCGCAAGCAAACCCGGCAACCTCATCGAATTTTCGTCTTCCGATACGCTCCTCCCGAGCGACGACGCGGAAACGCCGAACAACTTCGGGACTGACACCAGCCTTCTGAGCATGGACTTGCTCTTCCTGGAAGCAAACGAGAACCCGGACGCTTCGCCACAGGCGCCCGACAGGCGCTAACGCTCTATCTGGCGTCAGACCGGAATTGAAGAAAGTCGGCTAGCGCCGGCGCGCGGCCGTAATCTGCCGCGACAGGGCGATCAGCGGCAACAAACCCACCGCCACGATGGCCAGGGCGGCCGTCGATGCTTCGGCCAGCCGTTCATCCGAGGCCAGCGTATAGGCCTGGGTGGCCAGCGTATCGAAATTGAAGGGGCGCATGACCAGTGTTGCCGGCAGTTCCTTCATCACATCGACAAAAACCAGCAAACCGGCTGTCAGCAGACTGCCGCGCAGCATCGGCACATGCACGCGGCGCAGGGTTTCGCCCTGCCCCAGACCGAGGCTGCGCGCCGCGTCGTCCATGTTCGGCGTGATCTTGGCCAGGCTCGATTCGACCGTGTGCAGCGCCACCGCGAGGAAACGCACGAGGTAGGCGTAGATCAGCGCGGCGATGCCACCGGTCAGCAACAGACCGGGGTTATAGCCGAACCACTGCGTCCATTGCCCGGCCAGCCAGTTGTCGAGGCGCGTCACGGGAATCAGCACGCCGACGGCGATCACCGCGCCCGGCACGGCGTAGCCCAGGCCAACGAGGCGGTTCAGGCCGTTGGCGAAGGTCGTTTTCGACAGGCGGGCGCCGTAGCCCATGAGCAGGGCGAGCAGGACAGCAATGGCGGCGGTCACGCCGGCCAGCACGAAACTATTGCGGGCGAGCACCAGGAAACGTTCGCCGAATTGGGCGTCACCTTCGGTCAGGGCCATTTTGAGCAGCAATATTGCCGGCAAGATGAAACCAAGCAGCAACGGCATGGCGCAGGCCAGCGTCGCCAGCCAGGCGGCCGGGCCGCGCAACTGGGCGCCGGCCATTGGCCGGTTGCGGCCGGTCGTGTTGTGATAACGGGCCCGGCCGCGCGAGGTGCGCTCGGCCATGAGCAGGAAGAGCACGAAGGCGAGCAGCATGGCGGCGAGTTGAGCGGCAGCGATGCGGTCGCCGAGCGAGAACCAGGCGCGGTAGATGCCGGTGGTGAAAGTATTGACGGCGAAATAGGCGACAGTGCCGTAGTCGGCCAGCGTTTCCATGAGAGCCAACGCGATGCCGGCGACGATGGCCGGCCGGGCCAGCGGCAGGGATACGGCGAAGAAGCCTCGCCACGGGCCCATGCCCAGCGTTCGCGCGGCTTCCAGCATGCCGCTGGCACGTTCGAGAAAGGCGGTGCGGGCGAGCAGGTAGACGTAGGGGTAAAGCACGCTGACGAACATCAGCATGGCGCCGGGCAAGGTGCGGATGTCCGGGAACCAGTAGTCGCCGTGCTCCCAGCCGAAGGTGTCACGCAGAAAGGTTTGCACCGGGCCGACGAACTGCAGGAAATCGGTGTAGACGTAAGCCATGACATAAGCCGGAACGGCCAGTGGGAGGACCATGGCCCATTCGAAAAAGCGGCGGCCGGGGAATTCGTGCATGGCCGTCAACCAGGCCGTCGCCACGCCGACGATGCCGACGCCGCAACCGACGCCGAGGCACAGCCAGAGCGAATTGGCGATGTATTCGGAAAGTACGGTGTCGGCCAGATGCGACCAGGTGGCGCTGGTGCCGCCAACAAAGAGATTGAGGCCGACGCTGGCCACCGGCAATCCAGCCAGCAGGGCGACGACGATTCCGACCGTCAGCAGGGGGGAATAAAGGGCGGTGCGCATGTGTGTGAATGCGAATTATAATCGACCACTATGGCCCAACTTGAACTAAATGGCGTCGTCCAGCGCTACGGCAACCACAGCGTCGTCGACGGCGTGAACTTCTCGCTCGAAGCCGGCAGCATTGCCTGCCTGCTGGGTCCTTCCGGCTGCGGCAAGACGACCTTGCTGCGCTGCATTGCCGGGTTCGAGGACATCGCCGGTGGCGAAATCCGCCTGCACGGCAAAGTCGTCAGCCAGGCCGGTCAGCGAGTCTCCCCCGAGAAGCGGCGGATCGGCATGGTTTTTCAGGATTACGCGCTGTTCCCACACCTTTCCATCGAAGCCAATGTCGCTTTCGGCCTCGGCCGCAACCCGGGCGAGGACGCCCATCTGCGCGTTCGCCAATTGCTGGCGACGGTCGGTCTGCAGGGCCAGGGCGGCAAGTTTCCGCATGAGCTTTCCGGCGGCCAGCAGCAGCGCGTGGCGCTGGCCCGCGCCCTGGCGCCACGGCCGGAACTGATCCTGCTCGACGAGCCCTTTTCCAACCTCGATGTCGGCCTGCGCGAGCGGCTGTCGGCCGAGGTGCGCGAAATTCTCAAGCGCGAGGGATCGACCGCGGTCATGGTCACCCACGACCAGAACGAAGCCTTCGCCATGGCCGACGAGATCGGCATCATGCATGAAGGCCGCATCCAGCAGTGGGACGTGCCGTACAACCTGTATCACCGGCCGGCCAACCGTTTTGTCGCCGACTTCATCGGTCAGGGCGTGCTGGTGACCGGCACGGTCGGCGACAACAACAGCGTGCGCATGGAGTTGGGCACGCTGACGTCCGACACGCCGGTCGAGTGCAACGAAACCTGCGCCGCCTGCGACAACGGTTGCAAGGTCGACGTGCTGTTGCGGCCGGACGACATCGTTCATGACGACAGCAGCGCCGTCCAGGCCGAGGTGCTGCACAAGGCTTTCCGTGGCGCCGACATCCTGTACACGCTACGTCTGGCCAGCGGCACGCAGGTCTTGTCGCTGGTCCCGTCGCACCACAATCATGCACTGGGCGAAAAAATCGGCATCCGGCTCGATGCCGACCACGTCATCGCCTTCATGAAGCATGAGGAGTGCGACGATCCGGCCTGCGAAATCAAGCTCGAACAACAGGTCAAGCCGATCACCTGGCTGGCCAACAGCAGCGCCAGCTAGTTTTTCACGATTACGCATGATCCCGTTTCTCGGCCCGCTCGACCTCTTTCCGCCGGTCGACATGGCCCGGGAGGAAATGGGTGGCCTGCTCGCCGTCGGTGGCGGCCTGCAGCCCGACCGCCTGCTCGAAGCCTACCGGCAGGGCATTTTCCCGTGGGGGACGGTCGATAACTTGCCGCTCTGGTATTCGCCCGATCCGCGCATGGTGCTGTTTCCCGAAGAGTTCCGGCTGACCCGCTCGCTGAAGAAAACGCTGCGCGCCGGGAAATTCGAGGTGCGCTTCGACACCAACTTTCCCGACGTCATGGATGCCTGCGCGACGACGCCGCGCGACGGCCAGGACGGCACCTGGATCACCCCGGAAATGAAGGAGGCGTACTGCCGCCTGCATGAACTCGGCTGGGCGCATTCGGTCGAAAGCTACGAGAGAGACACGCTGGTCGGCGGCCTGTACGGGCTGGCCATCGGGCGCATGTTCTACGGCGAATCGATGTTCTCCCATCGCACCGATGCCTCGAAAGTCGCCTTTGCCCATCTCGTGCGTTATCTTGTGACCAACCAATTCGGCATGATCGACTGTCAGATGCATACCGACCACCTCGCCTCACTCGGCGGCCGCGAAATTCCGCGCGACGCCTTTTTGACCCGGCTATCGGCGTTGACCGCAGCCGAATCGTCGCGCGACCGCTGGTCGACCGACCGCCTCGCTCTCGCGTGGTAAGCCATGGCCCAGCCTGACGACGCCGAACTGCCCTTCTCGCTGCTCCAGTACTACGCCACCTCGCCCTATCCGTGCAGTTACCTGGCCGAGCGCGAGGCGCGTTCGCAGGTGGCGACGCCGGCCCACCTGATCGACAGCGAAATCTACAGCGCGCTGGTCCGCGCCGGTTTCCGTCGTAGCGGCATCTTCACCTACCGGCCGCATTGCGACCATTGCCAGGCCTGCGTGCCGGTGCGCCTGCCGGTCGCCGAGTTGCAGCCCAAGCGCAGCCAGCGCCGGGCCTTGAAACAGCACGCCAAGCTGCGTGCCCGCGAGTTGCATCTGCTTTATTACGACGAGCATTACGCGCTCTACAACCGCTACCAGCAGGCGCGCCACCCGGGCGGCGGCATGGACGAGGACAGCCACGACCAGTACGCCCAGTTCCTGCTGCAAAGCCGGGTCGATACGCGGCTGATCGAGTTCACGGAAGACGGCGTCGTGCGCATGGTGAGCCTCATCGATGTGCTCGACGATGGCCTGTCGTCGGTCTACACCTTCTACGACCCGGACATCCCGCACGCCAGCTTCGGCACCTACAACATCCTGTGGCAGGCCGCCCAGTGCAATGCCCTCGGTCTGCCCTACCTGTACCTCGGCTACTGGATCGCCGAAAGCCGCAAGATGGCCTACAAATCGGCCTTCCAGCCCATCGAAGGATTGATCGACGGGCACTGGATTCCCCTCCCCTCACCGGAAAACCCATGAATCTTCGCCCCCTGCCGGCACTGCTGCTGGCCTTGCTCGTCCCCCTCGGCGCCTTCGCCGGCGACGAACGCATCGCCTACACCTGCGACAACAACAGCCGCATCGACATTTCATTTTCGGCCGATATTTCCGGTCGACCGTCGGCACAGCTGCATTTCGCCGACGAAGCCATCGTTCTGCCGCAAGTGCCCGCCGCCTCCGGCGCGCTCTACCGCAGCGGCGAGATTCGCCTGGCCACCAAGGGCGACGACGCCATTTTTGAAGACGGCAAGGGCAACCTGCGCCGCTGCTCGCGCGGCAGCGTGGCGCCTGTCATGCCACAGGCCGCAGCGCAGCCCGCCACCAGCAGCTTCATCGACATCGCCGGCAGCGTAAGCTACCGCGCCCGCATCGCCCTGCCGGCCAACGCCATCCTCAAGATCCGCATCCAGTCCGGCCGGCGCACGCTGGCCGATCAGCGCTATGAACTGAACGGCGCCCAGGTGCCGATTCCCTTCAGCGCCACGGTGGACCGCGACCTCATGGGCAAGAAGGCCAGCGCCACCGTCAGCGCCCGTATCGAGGCCGGCGGCAAACTGCTTTTCGCCAGTGCCAAACCCGCTCCGGCAACGAAGAACGGTCAGCCCGTACCGGTCAACATCGTGCTCACACCGGCCGTTCGTGCCACATCCCGCTAGCGCACTGATCGGCGCCCTGCTCCTCGGCGCAACGGCGGCGCATGCCGGCCCGGGCGAGGCGGTCGCCTGCCATCTGAGCTACGGCGGCGAGACGAAGAGCATCGAAGCGCGGCCGGTCACCTCGCCCTACTCCGTGCCGCCAATCGAAATCGGCTCCTACCTGCTGTTCCGTGCCGTCTTTCGCCGAGAACCGGCCGACCTCGCCAGCATCAAACTCTACGCCCATGCCCACCACGACGACTGGCGCCCGATCATCCAGCAGGCGACCTATGCCTATCCGCCGACGCCACAAAGCAGCCACGGCTTCACCGGCCTGCAGCGCATTTACGAACCGCGCCATGGCGGCGAGCTGGAATACTGGTGCGAGTGGCGCAAAACCATTTCAAAATGAGCCGAAATTTCCGGTTGACCGTAGCAATCGTGCTATTCGCCGCGCTCAACGTGCAGGCCGAGCCACTGACCCTCATTTTCGCCGGCGACATCATGCTCGATGACGGTCCCGGCCGGCTCATCGCCCGGGGTGGCGATCCGCTCGTCCACTTCGCCGACGTCCTGAAAGCCGCCGACTACCGCATCGCCAACCTCGAAACGCCCATCGCCGAGAGCGGCAAGCGCATCACCCCCAAGTTCTACGCCTTCCGCGCCCACCCGCGCACGCTGCCTGTGCTGCAAGGGCGCTTTGACGCCGTGTCGCTGGCCAACAACCACATTGGCGACTACGGCAGCGACGCCCTGCGCGAAACCATGCAACGCCTCGACGCCGCCGGCATCGCCCGTTTCGGCGCCGGCCGCAACCTCACTGAAGCCCACCGGCCACTGTGGCTGGAACGCCAGGGTCTCAAAATCGCCATCCTCGGCTACAACGAATTCATCCCGCGCGCCTTCGAAGCCGGCGCCGACACCCCGGGCACAGCGTGGAGCGAGGATGATCACGTGATCTCCGACATCCGCGCCGCCAAAGCCGCCGGCGCCGACCTCGTCATTCCCTTCATGCACTGGGGCTGGGAATACGAAGCGGTCGCCAGCCAGCGCCTGCAAAGTTTCGCCCGGCGCCTGATCGACGAAGGCGCCAGTCTGGTCGTCGGCAGCCACCCGCACGTCACCCAGGGCGCCGATGTCTATCGTGGCAAACCGATCATCTACAGCCTCGGCAATTTCGTCTTCGATGGCTTCGATATCCCCCAGGCCAGGCTCGGCTGGCTGCTTCGCCTCAAACTCGACAAAACCGGCGTGCTCGAATGGGACACCCTCGCCGCGCAAATGGACGACGCCGGCACCCCGCACCCGGTGCCCGGCGCGCTGACGCCCTGCGGCAAAGCCGGCGATACACAGGTCGCGCTGTGCCGGAACCCGCATCCGCCCACCAAGGAGTGAAGCCATGGACACCCGTTTTCTCGACGATCTCACCCCCGGCCAGCATTTCACCTCGCCGGGCCTGACGCTGACCGAAGCCGAGATCATCGACTTCGCCTGGCGCTACGACCCGCAGCCCTTCCATCTCGACGCCAACGCCGCCGCCAGCTCGCCCTATGGCGGGCTGATCGCCAGCGGCTTCCAGAGTCTGGCCATCTGTTTCCGGCTGTTCATCCAGTCCGGCATCCTCGCCGAATCGAGCCTGGGTTCGCCCGGCATCGACGAGTTGCGCTGGCTGGCCCCGGTGCGGCCGGGCGATACGCTGCACAGCGAGATCGAAGTGCTCGAGGTCCGGCCATCGAACTCGAAGCCGGACCGCGGCATTGCGCGCCTCAAGTATCAGGCGGTGAATCAGCGTGGCGAGGCGGTACTGAGTTTCATCGTCATTCATCTGCTGCGCCGCAAACCGGGCTGAAGCCGTCGCGCAGCGATTTCAATTTTGGCCGTTTTTTCCGGTTGACCGTGGCAGTCGCGCGGCCCAACCAAACTTTACCCGCCCGGAAATATCACGATGGTATGCTTCATCGCGAACCATTTTTCGGGAGCCACCTTCATGCGCATTCGTCTCTACTCCATCCTCGTCCTCATCGCCAGCCTGCTTTCCGGCTGCGGTTACAACCAGATCCAGATCAACGATGAAGGCGTCAACGCCGCGTGGTCCGAGGTGCTCAATCAGTACAAGCGCCGGGCCGACCTGATCCCCAACCTCGTGTCCGTCGTCCAGGGCTATGCCGCGCATGAAAAGGACGTGCTGACCCGCGTTACCGAAGCGCGCGCCAACGTTGCCGGCATGAAGATCACGCCGGAGCTGGTCAATGACGAAGCCGCCTTCGCCAAGTTCCAGAAGGCGCAGGGCGAACTTTCCGGCGCCCTGTCCCGCCTGCTGGTGGTCGCCGAGAACTACCCGAACCTCAAGGCCGATGCCAATTTCCGCGACCTGCAGGCCCAGCTCGAAGGCACCGAAAACCGCATCACCGTGGCGCGCAACCGCTACATCGACAGCGTGCGCGAGTACAACATTTCGGTGCGCACCTTCCCCAACAACCTGACGGCGATGGTCATGGGCTACAAGCCCAAGGCCAATTTCACGGTCGACGACGAAAAGGCCATTTCCGCCCCGCCGGTCATCAAGTTCGACACCCCGGCCGCGGCCAAGTAAGCCCTGATGTTCCGCTGGCTCGCCGCTCTCTGTTTCGCGCTGCTGCCGCTGCTCGGCTGGAGCGCCAAGGAGGTGGCGCTGCCGGCGCTGACCGAGCGCGTCACCGACCTGACCGGCACGCTGTCGGCCAAGGACAGGGCCGGGCTGACGGCCAGCCTGACCGCGCTGGAAAAAGACAAGGGTGCGCAGGTCACCATCGTGCTGCTGCCAACGACGCAGCCGGAAAGCATCGAACAATTCGGCATCCGCCTCGCCGAGGCCTGGAAAATCGGCCGCCAGGGCGTCGATGACGGCGTGATCGTCATCGTCGCCAAGGACGACCGGCGCATGCGCATCGAAGTCGGCTACGGGCTGGAGGGCGCCATTCCCGACGCCATCGCCAAGCGCATCGTGGCCGAACAAATGGCACCGCGCTTCCGCGAGGGCGATTTTGCCGGCGGCCTGCGGGCCACCGTGGCGACGCTGGACAAGGTCATTCGCGGCGAACCGCTACCGGCGCCCGTCGGGCAAACCGCCCCGGGCGGCACTGACACCGGCGACGCACTGACTTTCCTGCTCATCGTCTTCTTCATGGCCGGCATCATCCGCTCGATGTTCGGCCTGCTCGGCTCGCTGGCCGTGTCCGGTGTCGCCGGCTGGCTGGCGTGGACCCTCTTCACCTCGCTCGGCCTGGCCGGCGGCGCGGCGCTGCTCGCTTTCGTGCTCTCCTTCACCCGCCTCGGCCGCGGCGGCTGGCAATCCGGCGGGGGCTTCCCCGGCGGCTTTGGCGGCCGCTCGTCGGGCGGCGGCGGATTTTCCGGCGGCGGAGGCGGCTTTGGTGGCGGCGGCGCTTCGGGGGAGTGGTGACATGATGCTAAAACGCTTGCTCAAACACCTCTCATCACCCGGTTGGTGGGCCAGACGCGCCTTCCGTGCTGCCGACCTGGCAGCCATCGGCGCGGCGGTCAAAGCTTCCGAAACCAGGCAGCGCGGCGAAATCCGCATCGCCATCGAAGGCCCGCTGCCGCTCCGTACCCTGCTCCGCAACGAATCCTGCCGCGACCGCGCGGCAAGCCTCTTCCAGTCGCTCGGCGTGGCGGCAACGCGCGAGGCCAACGGCATCCTCGTCTATGTGCAACTGGTCGACCGGCGGGTCGAAATCCTCGCCGACCGCGGCATTTCCGCCCTCGTCCCGCCAACCGAGTGGGAAGCGATCTGCCGCCAGATGGATACGGCATTTGCCGCCGGCGATTACCAACGCGGCATGGTGGACGCCATCGCGCGCATCACGGCTCTGCTCGCCCAGCACTTCCCGGCCAGCGGCGACAACCCGAACGAACTCGACGACGCGCCAACGCTGCTTTGAGCGTAGCCAGCAAGGTCGAACGCGCCAGCCAGGGAAGATTGTCGGAGGGGCTTCCATGCAAGCTTTGGAACTGAACAAGGCCTTTACCCTGATCGAACCCGGGCCCGTCGTCCTCGTCACCACCCATGACGGCAAGAAAGACAACATCATGAGCATCTCATGGACCATGGTGATGGATTTCACCCCGATATTCGCCATCACCACAGGCGAATGGAACCACTCCTACGCGGCCTTGCGAAAGCATCGCGAGTGCGTCGTCGCCATTCCCACCGTCGACCTGCTCGATACGGTCGTTGGCATAGGGACATGCGCCGGAGCAGATACCGACAAGTTCGCCCGCTTCAAGCTCACGCCAGTCCAGGCCAAACTGGTCAAGCCGCCCCTGATCAAGGAATGCCTCGCCAACCTCGAGTGCAAGGTCATCGACATCATCGAAAAGCACAGCATCGTCGTGCTGGAAGCGGTCGCCGCCTGCATCGACAGCGAACGCAAGGAAAAGCGCACGGTTCACGCCGTGGGTGACGGCACCTTCATCGTCGATGGGCGCCAGATCGACCGGAAGAAGATGATGGCCGCCAAGCTTCCGCCGGAGGTTTAGGGTTTATTGGCTGGCCAGTTGCAGTCTCCCCAAACCTGGTTGGCCCCAGCCACTATCATTACCCAATTTTGGGTTGTATTATGTACAAACTTTTGTAACCAAAAAAAGTAAGGCTCGCCATGTCGATCTCCGCCAGTGACGTCATTCCCTTCTCGCAAGCCCGCGCCCATCTCTCCGATCTAGCCGACCAGGTCAAAGCCGGTGCCGAGAAAATCATCACCAAGAATGGTGAAAGCTACGTCGCCCTGATCGATTCGGATCGACTCGACTACTACCACCAGCTCGAACGTGAACGCATCCATCTGCTGCTCATCAACGAAGCAGGTAAAGGGCTGGACGATGTCGCGGCTGGTCGCACCAAGGATGCTCGCAGCACTCTGCAAGCCATCAAGCGCAAGCGTGCCGCCACGAGAGCCTGAGCGTGGCAAGCAAGGCTGCATCCCCGATCACGGTCAAGCTCACCGCAAACTTCGAGCACAACCTTGAGGAAATCGAGCAATTCCTGACCGATGCCGAGGCTGCGCCGGCCTACGACGCGCTGCTCGACGAGTTGCTGGCAACGGTTGTCCCCAATCTAGAGCGTTTCCCAGCGATGGGGCGTTCATTCATCGACCGCCCGATTCGCTCGGTGGAGACCTGCAACGGGCTCGACATGCTGCGCGGCAAGCTGAGCAGGATCGGGGCAAATGCCGAAATTCGCGAGTACGTGCTGCAGCACTACCTGCTGCTCTACGCCTTCACTGGCGAAGAAATTTTCCTGCTCGCCATCCGCCATCACAAACAGCTTTCGTTCGATTTCAAAGCCTTGTGGTAGCCGAACGCTCGCTCTCATCACCGCCCTATCAACATCTACTTCCCATCTCAAATGTCCCAAAAAACCAATAATCTGGCCGCCGATATCTGGACCCTCGCCGATCTACTGCGCGGTGATTTCAGGCAGAGCCAGTACGGCCGCATCATCCTGCCCTTCACCCTGCTGCGCCGCCTCGAATGCGTACTGGCCGCCAGCAAGGAAGCCGTACTCAAGCAGGTTCCGGTTGTCGAAAAAATGAAACTGCCGGAAGAAGCACAGGAAAAACTGCTGCTGCGCGCCACCGGCGGTTTGTCCTTCTTCAACACCTCGCCGATGGATCTGGGCAGTCTGGGCGAAGCCGGCATCAAGGCCAATCTGGAGCGCTATATCCAGTGCTTCTCCAGGGATGCCCGCGAGATTTTCGATCACTTCAAGTTTGCCGAGTTCATCGGCCAACTCAACGATGCCAACCTGCTCTACAAGGTCGTCCAAAAAGTCCGGACCATGGACATCAGCCTCAAGGCCGTTTCCAATCACGACATGGGCCTGGTGTTCGAAGAACTGATCCGCCGCTTCGCCGAAAGCTCGAACGACACGGCGGGCGAGCACTTCACCCCGCGCGACATCGTGCGCCTCACCACCTCGCTGGTCTTCATGGAAGACGACGATGCGCTGACCAAACCCGGCATCATCCGCACCATTTACGACCCAACTGCCGGCACCGGCGGCTTCCTGTCGGCCGGCATGGAATACGTGCATGAGATCAACCCGCAAGCGGTGATGCGCGCCACGTACCCGACGCCTGGATAGCCGCCGACAAGCGCGACGCCAAGGATGGCGAAATCGGCATCGTCGGCTACGAAATTCCCTTCAACCGCCACTTCTACCAATACCAGCCGCCGCGCCCGCTCGAAGAAATCGACGCTGATCTGGATGCGGTCAGCGCCGAAATCATGGCTCTGCTACGGGAGGTACATTCATGAGCGTAGAGAGGTATCCCGACGTGTTTATCTTGGCAGAAAAGAAAGTCCCACCACTGGTGCGCCATGCCGCCTCGCTCAGCGCGGCCACCGGAACGGCCGGGCCGGCCAGCATCGAATGGGCCGCCAGCGCCGTCAGCCCCGCCGCCGGCAGTCGTGCCCGCTCATCGTCGGGCAGCGTGCACCATACGCGGCGCACAAC
>JAUYEI010000010.1 GCA_030691385.1 Azonexus sp. | reverse complement strand
GATGCCGGACACGACGGCTTGTTCCATCTTCTCGTCTTCCTCGAAAGTGATCAGCGTGCCCGAGCGGCACTCCTCTTCGACCGGAATGTCCCAGGGCGTGAAGCTCGACAGAACACGCAGCGGCACCCGGTACTTGCCGGCGAACTCGACCGAGCGGATCTGCAGCACCTTGGAGCCGAGGCTGGCCATTTCGAGCATCTCTTCGAAGGTGATGGTGTCGAGCTTTTTGGCTTCGGGCACGACGCGCGGGTCGGTGGTGTAGACGCCATCGACGTCGGTGTAGATCTGGCACTCGTCGGCCTTGAGCGCGGCAGCAAGCGCAACGCCCGAGGTGTCGGAACCGCCGCGACCGAGCGTGGTGATGTTGCCGTGCTCGTCGACACCCTGGAAGCCGGCGACGACGACGACGTGGCCGGCATCGAGATCGCGCCGCATGTTGGCTTCGTCGATCGACAGGATGCGCGCCTTGGTGTGCGTGCTGTCGGTCAGCACCTTGACCTGGCCGCCGGTGTAGCTCTTGGCCTTGCAGCCGATGTCCATCAGCGCCATGGAGAGCAGGCCGGTGGTGACCTGTTCGCCGGTGGACATGATGGCATCCAGCTCGCGCGGATCGGGAGTGGCCTGAACTTCCTTGGCCAGCGCGATCAGTTTGTTGGTTTCGCCGCTCATTGCTGAAACGACGACGACCACTTGATGGCCCTGTGCCTGGAACCTGGCAACGCGTTTGGCGACATTCTTGATGCGTTCGGGATTACCGACCGACGTACCGCCGTATTTTTGAACAATCAACGCCATGGATTTGTCCGGTTAAACGTTGGAAACATGAAAAAGAGGGCGGGATTTTACCCCACCCTGGTCTTTTTCCGAAAGAAAACGGCGACTACAAATCGGCCAGCGACCGCAAATGGGCGCCCACACTGCGGGCCAGCGAGGTCATCACGTAGCCGCCTTCGAGCATGGAGACGATGCGCTTGTTGCACATTTCGGCGGTTAGCTGCTTGAGCTGATCGGTGACCCAGGCATAGTCTTTTTCGAGGAAGCGCAGGTTGCCCATGTCGTCCTCGAAGTGGGCATCGAAACCGGCCGAAATCAGAATCATCTGCGGCTTGAATTCGCGCAGGCGTGGCATCCAGACCTGGCTGACGGCATCGCGGAATTCTTCGCCACCGCAACCTGAGGCCAGGGGCACGTTGCACATGTTGGCAGCCGGCTTGTCGGTGCCGCTGTAGGGATAGAACGGGTGCTGGAAGATCGAGCACATGAGCACCTGCTCGTCGCCGGCAAAGCAGTCTTCGGTGCCGTTGCCGTGGTGAACGTCGAAATCGATGATCGCCACGCGCTCCAGGCCGTGGGCGACGAGGGCATGTTTTGCCGCGACGGCGATATTGTTGAAGAAGCAGAAACCCATCGGGTTTGCTTTTTCGCAGTGATGGCCGGGCGGACGCACGGCGCAGAAGGCGTTTTCGATTTCGCCCTTCATGACGAGGTCGACGGCCAGACAGCCGGAACCGGCGGCACGCAGCGCGGCTTGCCAGGTATGCGGATTCATCGCGGTATCGGGGTCGAGGTGCACGATGCCCAGTTCCGGCGAGGCACGCTTGAGGCGTTCGAGATGCGAGGCGGGATGGACGCGCATCAGTTGTTGGAAGGTGGCGAGCGGCGCATCGTAGTAGACGAAATAGGCGTCGATCCCCTGGGCGATCAGGTGATCGTTGATGGCGGTCAGACGCTGCGGGCATTCCGGGTGATGCGAACCCATGTCGTGCAACTGGCAGTCACGATGGGTGATGATGGCAGTGGTCGTCACTTGTTCTCTCTCTGCGAAGCGGCGCACAAAACGGCGCACGTCGAATTGTCATTATCGTCCCATTCATCGCGCCGCTTCAAGCATTAGAATGGGTTTGGACAGACAAGCGGAATCATATGATGTTGAAAAGCACACTTTCCGGCCTCACCGGTCGCCCGCGGGCATTCGATGGCGTTCTCGAGCAGGCCGGCCGGATCATTCTCGGCAAGGAACATGAAATCCGGCTGGCCATTGCCTGCCTGCTGGCCAATGGTCACCTGCTCATCGAAGACCTGCCGGGCATGGGCAAGACGACGCTGGCCCATACGCTGGCCCGCCTGCTCGGGCTGCAGTTTTCGCGCATCCAGTTCACCAGCGACTTGCTGCCGGCCGACATCACCGGCGTTTCGGTCTTCGAGCGCGAGCGCAGCGACTTCCGTTTCCTGCCCGGTCCGGTCTTCGCCCAACTGGTCCTCGCCGACGAAATCAACCGCGCTACACCAAAAACACAAAGCGCGCTGCTTGAAGCGATGGAGGAAGGCCAGGTCACGGCCGAGGGCCAGACGCGGATGCTGCCGACGCCCTTCTTCGTCATCGCCACGCAGAACCCGGCGCACCAGATCGGCACTTTCCCGCTGCCCGAATCGCAGCTCGACCGTTTCCTGATGCGCCTCGAACTCGGCTACCCGGACCGCACCGCCGAACGCGCCCTGCTCGCCGCCGGCGGCCAGCGGCGCCGCGTCGAGGAATTGACGCCATTGCTCACGCCCGATGACCTGCCGGCCTTGCAGCAGGAAGCCTCAACCATCCACGCGGCCGGACCGCTCATCGATTACGTCCAGGCACTGATCGAAGCGACGCGCCAGAATCCCGCCTTCCTGCACGGTCTGTCGCCACGCGCCGGCCTCGCCCTGCTCGCCGCCGCCCGCGCCTGGGCCTGGCTGGCCGGGCGCGACATGGTGCTGCCCGACGATGTCCAGGCCGTGCTCCCGGCCGTTGCCCGGCATCGCCTGCGCTCGGCACAGGGGGGCGGCTACGCGCTGGCCGAGGATATCGCCGCCCTGATCCGCAGCGTCGCCATTCCCTGAAAAAACGTGGGCATCGTCGCCACCCTGCAGCAAAAACTGTTTCGCTGGCGCAGCGATGGCACGGCGCCGTTGCGCCTCGGCCAGCGGCGCATTTTCATCATCCCTTCGCGCGGCGGCCTGCTCTACGCGCTGGCGCTCGTCGTCATGCTGATCGGCGCCATCAATTACAACCTGGCGCTCGGCCATGCGCTGGTTTTCCTGCTCGCCGGGCTGGGCATCGTCGGCATGATCCACACCTTTCGCAACCTGCACGGGCTGATCGTCACGCCCGGGCGCAGCGCGCCGGTTTTTGCCGGGGAAACGGCGCATTTCCAGATCACGCTCGACAACGACCGCCCAACCCCGCGCCCGGGACTCGAACTGGAGGCCGAAAGCGGCAATCCGGTCAGTGCCACGGTCAACCGGAAAAAAGGCGCAAAATTGAAAATCCCGGTCAGCACCCAAAACCGGGGCTGGCTGGACCTGCCGCGCATCCGCCTGTCGACGCGCTATCCGCTCGGCCTGTTTACCGCCTGGGCCTACCTGCAGCCGGCCATGCGTTGCCTGGTTTATCCGCAGCCGATTGCCGCACCGCTGCCTCTGGCCTCGCCAACGCCGGTCGGCGGCGAGCGCAGCGGCGACGGCGGCCAGGAGGACTTCGCCGGATTTCGCGAGCGCCAGCCGGCCGACTCGCCGCGCCACGTCGCCTGGAAGGCCAGCGCCCGCAACGCCGGCGAAGGCCCGCTGCTGATCAAGCAGTTCGCCGGCGGCGCGCAAGTTGAATTGATGCTTGACTGGCAACTGACCGACCCCGTGCTGGCCGACGAAACCCGCATCGGCATCCTGACCGGCTGGGTGCTCGCCGCCGATGCCGCCGACGCTCATTACGGCCTGCGCCTGCCCGGCGTGGACATCCCGGCCGGCAGCGGCGAGCGGCATCGCCAGCGCTGCCTCGAAGCCCTCGCCCTCTGCCTGCCATGAGCACGCCGGCCCACGAAGCCCTCGACCGCCACGCCACGCCCTGGCTCTTCGCCACGGCACTGGCGACGACGGCGCCGCACTTCATGCACCAGCCGCTCTGGCTCAGCGCGGTGGCCGGCGCCATGCTGCTGTGGGCCGTCTGGCAGTGGTGGAAGGACGTGCGCCTGCCCGGCCGCTGGCTGCTTTTTCTGCTCGTCGTCGGGGGCAGCGCCGGCATCCTTGGCGAGTTTCGCACCCTGTTCGGTCGTGACGCCGGCGTCGCCATGCTCGTCATGTTCATGAACATGAAGCTGCTCGAACTGAAGTCGCGGCGCGATGCGATGGTCGTCGTCACCCTCGGCTACTTCCTGCTCCTCACCCACTACCTGTACTCGCAAAGCATCCCGACGGGTATCTGGCTGCTCGCCGCCATGTGGCTGGTCACGGCGACGCTGATCCGCCTGCACGGCGGCCCGTCGAGCCGCCCACGCGAAACCCTGCGCTACGCCGGCGTGCTCTGCCTGCAGGCCATCCCTTTCATGCTCGTGCTTTTTCTGCTTTTCCCGCGCATCCCGGGGCCGCTCTGGGGCTTGCCCTCCGATGCCTTCACCGGCAAAACCGGGCTGTCCGACACGATGACGCCAGGCAGCATCGCGCAACTGGTCCAAAACGGGGACATCGCCTTTCGTGTCCGCTTCGACGGGCCGCTGCCCCCCAGGCAAAAACTCTACTGGCGCGGCCCGGTCATGGAGCAATTCGACGGCACGACCTGGCACCTGTACAAAGGCCGCCAGCCAACCGCCCAGCTCGAAAGCCTGTCGCCGCCGATCGGCTACGAAACCACGCTGGAAGCCCACAACGAGCGCTGGCTGCTGGCCCTCGACGCGCCCGTCGCGCTGCCGGCCGAAAGCCTCCTGAATGGCACCCTGACGGCGATCAGCCGGAATCCGATCAACGAACGAAAGCGCTTCCGCCTGTCGGCCAGCCTGGACTATCGCCTCAATACGAGCGAAGACCCGGCGGTCCTGCGCCGCAACCTGGCCCTGCCGGCCAGCGGCAATCCGCAAACCCGCGCCCTGGCCGCCCAATGGCAGGCCGGCAATCGGCCCGAGGCCGTCATCGCCAAGGCCCTCGCCTTATTCAATGCCGAATTCACCTACACGCTCCAGCCGCCGCTCCTCGGCCAGCACGGCATCGACGATTTCCTTTTCCGGAGCAAACGCGGTTTCTGCGAACACTACGCCGCCGCCTTCGTCACGCTCATGCGGGGCGCCGGCATTCCGGCCCGCGTTGTCGGTGGCTATCAGGGCGGCGAATTCAACCCGCTCGATCAATACCTCGTTGTCCGCCAGTCCGACGCCCATGCCTGGGCTGAAGTCTGGCTGGCCGGCATGGGCTGGGTCCGCGTCGACCCGACGGCTGCCGTGTCGCCATCCCGCATCGAAACCGGCATCGCCAATGCACTTGCCTTTGGCGAGCCGTTGCCGATGCTGATTCAGATGCGTGCCGACTGGATCAGAACGCTGCGTTACCGTTGGGAGGCGATCAACAACGCCTGGAACCAGAACATTCTCGGCTACGACCCGCAACGCCAGCGTGAGCTGCTCGCCCGCCTCGGCCTGCCCGATACCGATTGGCGCAGCCTGGCCATCGCCCTGGGCAGCGCCTGCGGCCTGCTCGTCGCCGGCCTGATGGGCTGGGCGCTCTACAAACGCCCGGAAGGCGACCCGGTCGTTCGCCTGTGGCACAAGGCGCTGCGACATCTGGCCCGAAGAAAGGTAGACTGCTCGCCTTGGGAAACGCCCCTGGACCTGGCCCGACGCGTTCGGGAACAGCGCCCGGAACTGGCCGAAGCTTTCCAGCGCGTGGTCGACGCCTACCTTGTGGCGCGCTACGGCAATACCGACCAACACCTGAAAACACTGCGCGATGCCATCGCGCAATTGCGATGATGAACCTGAAACTGACGCTTGCCCCGCTGCTGATCGCCGCCCTGACCACGCTGGCCCATGCCGGCCCGAATTCCAAGCCGAACACCCCGACCTTCGCCGACGATCCGGCCGCCATCGAATTCGCCCGCGATCTCGAAACCCGCCACGGCTTCAAAGCCGACGAACTGATCAGCCAGTTCGCCCAGACCCGCCCGAATGCCACCGTCCTCAAGCTCATCCAGCCGCCGGCCTCGCCGCTGCAGCGCTCGTGGGAACGCTACCGGCCGCGCTTCCTGAATGCGCGGCGCATCGATGGCGGCGTCAACTTCTGGCAGGAAAACGCCGGGCAACTGGCCAAGGCCTCCGCCCTCTACGGCGTGCCCGAGGAAATCATTGTCGCCATCATCGGCGTCGAGACGGAATACGGCCGCAATACGGGTGGCTTCCGCGTCTTCGAGGCGCTGTCCACGCTGGCCTTCAATTACCCGCGGCGGGCCGAATTCTTCCGCACCGAACTCGAACAGTTCCTGCTGCTGGCGCGCGAGAACAATCTGGACCCGATGGCCGTCAAGGGTTCGTTTGCCGGCGCCATCGGCATCCCGCAATTCATGCCGGGCAGCCAGCGCCGCTATGCCGTCGATTTCGACGGCGACCAGCGCGTCGACCTCAGCAACAGCGTCGACGATGCCATCGGCAGCGTCGGCCGCTTCCTTGAGCAGCACGGCTGGCAAGCCGGGCAGCCTGTCGCCGTGCCGGCCATGACGGCAGGCACGCCCGAGGCCGGGCTGATTCAGGCCGGTATCCGCCCCAGCCTCAAGGTCGCCGATCTGGTCGACAAAGGCATCCGCGCCAACATCGACCCGCTGACGACGGCGGCGCTGATCGACCTCGTCTCACCGGGGCGCGAGACGGAATACTGGCTGGGATTCGAGAATTTTTACGTCATCACGCGCTACAACCGGTCGAGCTTCTACGCCATGTCGGTTTTCCAGCTGGCGGAAGAAATCCGCGGCCGGATGTGCGCGGCTACAACAGAGAATCGCGCGAGATATTGCCGCGCTTGATGATCTTGCGCAGGCGATCCAGACCTTCCATCTGAATCTGCCGGACCCGTTCGCGGGTCAGCGCGAGATCGTGGGCAATGACATCGAGCGTCGCCACATCGGCCCCACCCAAGCCGTAGCGACGCTCGATGACCGAACGCTGGCGCTCGGTCAATTGGCCCAGCCAGTCATCAACCAAGGTGCCAACTTCGCTCAATTGCAGCAACGACTCCGGATCGCTGCCGCCATCGTCGGCGATGACTTCGGCAATGGTGTGGCTGGGATCGATGTCGAGCGGGGCGTCGAGCGAGGCGATATGTTCATTGAGCGACAGCGTGCGCCGCACGTCCTCGACCGACCAGTCGATCAGGGCGGCGATACGCTCGACCGTCGAGTCCCGCTTGTCGACCGATTCGAGGTGCCGCATGGCGCGCAGAACAACGTTGATTTCCTTGATGATATGCACCGGCAGACGAATGGTGCGCGACTGGTTCATGATGCCGCGCTCGATGCTCTGCCGTATCCACCAGGTGGCGTACGTTGAAAAGCGGAAGCCGCGCTCCGGATCGAATTTTTCCAGCGCGTGGATCAAACCGAGATTGCCCTCCTCGATCAGGTCGAGCAGCGGGATGCCCCGGTTCAGGTAATGCTTGGCGATATTCACGACAAGCCGCAGGTTGTGCTCGATCATGCGCTGACGGGCGGCGAAATCTCCGGCGCGGACGAGGCGCGTCGTGGCCAACTCCTCTCCCGGGGTGAGCAGCGGCTTGGCGCCGATCTCGCTCAGGTAAAGCTGGGTGACGTCCTCGAGCAGTTCGATTTCCGGCGCCGCCACTTCCGGCTCAGGCAGCAGAACCGATTCATCAGGCTGCCCCTCGAACTCGTCGTCCACGCCCTCGCTGCTATCGCTCATCTTTTCGGCAGATACAGAGCCGGATCGACCGGCTTGCCCTGTTTGCGGATTTCGAAGTGCAACTTGACCGAGTCGGTGCCAGTACTTCCCATCTCGGCGATCTTCTGCCCTCGCTTGACCACATCATTGTCCTTCGCGATGTATTTACTATTGTGGGCATACACAGAGTTGTAATCAGTACCGTGCTTAACGATCATTAACTTCCCATATCCAGGAAGCGCTTCACCTACATAAATAACTTTTCCATCAGCTGCGGCATAAACTTGATCCCCCAACTTGCCTGCAATATCCAGCCCTTTATTGGCTGACTCGCCAAATGAACGAATGACTCGGCCTTTATTTGGCCATTCCCAAACTATTCCATCCGTTTCTGCGACAACCGATGGATTCGCCTCAGGCTTGACCTCGGCTGGCTTGGCGGTTTCGCCTCCAAGCTTGTTCAGGCGCGCATAAGCTTCATCCGAATACGGCTCCTTGCCAACGCGCGGTTCGCGCTTGAGCGAGCCATTTTGCGGCGTAGCGGCAACGCTGTTGGTCGCCGTCTGATCGAGAGAGCGGGATTCGACGACAGCCCCGACCGCAATCGGCTTGGTGACCGCATCATCGGCGGCCGGCCCGGCAGCCGCGCCTGGCGGCGCAACACGCAGGATCTGGCCTTCCTTTATGGCTGACGGATTGACGATATTGTTCCAGTTGACGATATCGCGATGATCCTGACCATGCTCCAGCGCAATCCGGTACAGGGTGTCACCGCGCCTGACCGTGTAATACCCGGGGCCGGCGGGCTGGACGGCAGCCCGGGAGGTCGAGCGATCGACCGCCGGTACCGGTTGCTGTGAAATACAGCCGGCCAGGAGCAGTACGGGAAATAGTGCGACGACGATACGAATCATTGCGTTCCTGAAAGTAGCGGGACGAAACGCACGGCATCGAGCCGGGTTTCGACATATCCCTGGGGCGTGTGTTCGATGAAGCTAAGATACTGCTCCGCAGCCCCGACTGGCAAGACCAGGCGCCCACCTGGCGCTAGCTGCTGAAGCAGCGCGGGCGGCACACTGGCCCCGGCAGCTGCGACGATGATACTGTCAAACGGCCCGGCTTCGGGCAAACCAAACTGGCCGTCAGCGTGTTTCAGCCGGACATTGAACTGCTGCAGGGTGCGCATGTTGGCCTTGGCCTTTTCGAGCAGGGGCGCCAGCCGCTCGACGGCATAGACCTCGTTCGTCAGCTGGGCCAGCACGGCGGCCTGGTAACCGCAGCCGGCACCGATCTCGAGCGTCTTGCCCAGCGTCTTGCGCCCGTTGAGCAGCAACTCGATCATGCGCGCCACAACGTAGGGCTGCGAAATGGTCTGCCCCATGCCGAGCGGCAGCGCGGTGTCCTCGTAGGCCCGCGAGGCCAGGGCCTCTTCGACGAATACATGGCGCGGAACGGCAGCCATCGCCTTGAGGACAGTTTCGTTGCGTATCCCCTTTTCGCGCAGGCGCTCGATCATCCGCGTCCGCGTCCGCTGCGAAGTCATGCCGATACCGTGCAACACGCCGTAACTCACTTCACCCACTGACGAATCGATGGCAGTTGGGCAGCGTGCGTCAGATCAATCTGCAACGGCGTAATCGAAACGACACCGTGCTCAATTGCATTGAAATCGGTACCCGGCCCTGCATCGGCAGCCGCGCCGGCCGCGCCGACCCAATAAACAGTTTCATTGCGCGGCGAAGTCATCTTAACCACCGGCTCGGCTTTATGCCGACGGCCAAGGCGGGTAACTTCCATGCCATTTAATTCAGCGTGGGGAATATCCGGGACATTGACATTCAATAGCACTGGTTGCCTGATCGGGTCGCGGATAAAACGCTCGACCAATTCACGGGCGACAAGGCCGGCCGTCGCATAATTATTTCCTTCGAATGCCGTCAGGGAAATAGCGATGGAGGGAATGCCGAGCAAAAACCCTTCGGTTGCCGCAGCGACCGTGCCGGAATAAATTGTATCGTCGCCCATATTGGCGCCGTTATTTATTCCCGAAACGATAATATCCGGCAATTCATCAAGCATGCCGGTGACGGCCAAATGGACGCAATCGGTTGGCGTGCCATTTACAAAATAAAAGCCATTGGCCGCCTTTTTCAAAAACAACGGCCGATCCAGCGTCAGCGAATTGCTGGCGCCGCTGCGATTCTGCTCGGGAGCAACGACGACCACCTCACCCAGGCCGTGCAACGCCTCAGCCAGGGCAGCAAGCCCCGGCGCAAAATAACCGTCGTCGTTACTCAACAGAATGCGCATATTCAGACCAACAGATTTTCCAGCAAGCCACCATTGGCCACCCAGGATTCAACCCATTTTGGCTTGCGGCCGCGACCGGTCCATTCGAGTTCGACATTTTGCGGATGCCGGTATTTAACCTTGACCTTATTACCAGTAGCCGTCTTTACTTTGGCTTCCTTGCCCAGCAAATCCTCAATGGCATAGCCACGGGTTTTGGCAATGGCGCGCAATTCATTCAGGACATTAACCTTTTCCTGAACTTCACGACGTTTGATTTCTGCAGGAATCTGCTGTTGCAGGTCGCGCAATTGAGGGGCGGAAAGCGTGGAAAGATCCATGGTTATCTCCTTATTTAAATGAGTGGCGACAATTTAATTTGTTTGAAATTATTTATCAATACCGTCCATTAACAGGTCGTTGAATTTCCCCCTGACACCTCCGGCAGGGTCTCCGCACTCCAGGGTCTCCGCACTCGAACGTCATAATGGTCTGAAGCCCATGAAACGCATGCGTAGCTCATCATCCCAAGCCGCTCTTTTGCGCTTCAGGCGTAGGCTGGATTTCACCGTATCAGTCGTATCCATGCGCAAGAGGTTGGCCATGCCGCCAGGAAGGCCTTGTACCGCTCGCATCAACTCCCGTGCATTGAGTTACACCGGCTTTGGCGTAAGCAAGCGGAACTGCACCAGCGACCGCTCGAAGGCGTTGCATGCCTTCATGCTGTCGATAACGGCGTCAAGGTCCTCAAAATCAAAAGTGGCGCTCCAATCCTGAATCTTCTGCATCGCCGTCACGAAAGGTGTCGGGTTCCCCTCCCTGCTCAGAACGCGCAGGCAATCCATGTATTCCTCCCGGAAGAGCGTCGGAATGATGATGCGGCACGCGCCCACCACCGAAAGCTCGGCGTTCATGAGCAGACGGGCCAGACGACCATTACCATCGTTGAAGGGATGCACCTCAGAGACCAGGAACATCGCCATCAAGGCGCGAGCAGTCCCCGGCGGGATGGAAGCCAGTAGGCGGGAGCCCTCAACCAGCGTGCCGCGAACGAGCCGAGGTACGACGAACTCAGTATTGCCCGCCCGGTTGGCATTGACCTTGAATTCCCCTGGATTGATTTCCGGACGGGCAGCCATCTGGTCCGCATGCCGCGCCTGCAGCTGCATGACCACAGGTTCGCCGATGGCCAGGACTTGATTACGCCAGGCAGGGTTCACAGCTTGGCGAAATACACCAAGGATGTCGTGGGAATCCTTGGGCCGGTCCTCGATGGGCTTGCCTTCCAGTACAAAGGCACGCGCCTCCTCGATTTCAAACTCGGTCCCCTCGATGAAGTTCGAGAAGTAGGATTCCAGAAAGGCAAAATGCGTGCGCGCTTGGGGCGTGGTCGCCACATCCGCCGGCTGCCGAAGGGGGATTGACCGTAAAGCAACCGCCAGCTTTTCGAACAGGGCAAGGCGGTCAGGGTCGTAGGGCAATGGCGCTGTGCGCGCCTTGCCGGCCATCGTCGTAAGTTCTGAGGGGCGCGTTCCAAGGATGCTGCCTACCAAGGCATCCAGTACCTTGAATTCCTTGTCGAGGCCGAGCAATGGCGCCAGGGAGCGCGCCGATTCACGCAACTGCGAAAGCGACTCCTCGCCCCGGGAGTCGCAAATATTGAGTAAGCGCGTCTCGACGGTATCCTTACCCACCGACTTCCGTACAGCCCCCCGGCTTTGGGTCAGATTCTCCAAGAGCAGGCGCCCCTCGGAGGGAAAGTATAAATCCTTGCCTTGCATCGGCATATCGCCGACCTGCGGCGACGCCCCCTTGAGCGTAACAATCGTCAGGCCCGGCAACTCAATCGTTCGAGGATAGGTGTAGCTGAGATAGACCACCCCGGCCTCCGGTCGGCCGCCATCAAAGGCAGTCCGGTAACCAAAGAGCGCCCCCGGTAACAGCGCGGCCAACACCCGAATACGGTCTCGCGCGATAAGCGCCGGCCATTCTGTCTCCGGCCGGCTGCTGACGATGCCTTTGGCAACCTGGTACAGCTCCCCCTTCTTCAACCTCCGCTGAACCGTGCGTACCTGTGCCGCGTCCAGCTCCGCATACAGAAGTAGGGAATCATCCTGGTGGGTCGTGTTTTTGAAGCCTATCTTTAGGACCATGGCTGATTTGTCGTATTAATGACAACCAAGAGTGTAGCATTGTCGTATATTTCATGCACAACACTCTCTTGATGGCGGCCAGTACCACGGTTCTGCTCACCTTCCGCACGTCGGGTTTTTGACCGCTAATGTTCTAGCCGGCCAATGAACCTTGAAACCTCAGTTGACCGCTTATCCAGCCTTGGCCAGCCGCCTGAATACAGGCCTTTGCGCCTTCGAGGCGATTCACCCCTTGGCTGACAGCGCTACGTGGCCGCTGGCACGCCTGGTCGGGCGCCCGGTTTTGTCGCTCCTTCTTGCAGGCATGAGCCTGCTGCGGCGTCACTTCGCGCCGGCCATCCCGCCCAGGCGCACCATCTGCCACGTCCAACTGAGGTTTCAAGGTTCATGGCTTCCAGCGCCTGCGCTATCCGCTCATCTGACTCGGCCTCAGCCTGCAAACTCAGGAACAACGAGTAGCGATCGACGCAACGGGCGGCCGGGTCCATCAGGATGCGCGGCTCATAGGACCACAACTCCAGTTCGACGGCACCGTCAAAAGCTTCGTCCGCCGTGCGCAAACTCGGCAAACGATCCGTCAGTTCGCGCCATGCCGCCTCGCTCAGCGCGGCCACCGGAACGGCCGGGCCGGCCAGCATCGAATGGGCCGCCAGCGCCGTCAGCCCCGCCGCCGGCAGTCGTGCCCGCTCATCGTCGGGCAGCGTGCACCATACGCGGCGCACAAC
>JAUYEI010000009.1 GCA_030691385.1 Azonexus sp. | reverse complement strand
GTACTGACCATCGCCTACTTTGATCGACTCAGGGTGCCACGACTCTCATGACCTCAACTTCTCGAACCGCCCGGTGCGGACCCGCATGCCGGGTGGTGTGGCAGGGGCGCAGCCTATAATGGCTGCCCCCTATGCCGATTCGACATTGGAAGGATTCGCCATGCCGCATACCCACGCCCACACGAAGGCGGAAGCCATCCACGAGGCCCTTGAGGTTTTCGAGGAGGCGCACCACCATCAGCCGGACGCCCATGAAAAGGCTCGCCTTGTTTCGGACACCATCAAGGAATGGGAACATGAAGAGGTTGAAGCTCTGCATGCGGGCGATACAGCCGCTTGATCTGGCTAGCTGAAAAGACAACCGGGCCGGCTCAATATCGAGCCCGCCCGGTTTTTTCTTATTTGCGCGGCGCTTTCATCGGCTTGCCCTTGCCGCCGCGGTTGCCGCGACAGATTTCCAGGCGTTCGCCCTTGAGCTTGCCGGCGGCGCCATCGACGACCGGGATGATTTCTTCCAGCGCCGTCTTGCCGGGGTCGGCATCGATCAGTTTGAGGCCACGGCCTTTCGGCAACTGGCGAATTTCGTCGATGTTGAAGACCAGTGCCCGGCCATCCTTGGCCACGCAGGCGATTTCGCCGAGTGGCGCCGGGGCGAAAACGACCGGCAGTTCGCCTTCGGACAGCGTCATGAAAGCCTTGCCGGCCTTGCCGCGCGACAGGAGATCGGCGCCCTGGCAGCGGAAGCCATAGCCACCGCTGGCAGCGACCAGGTAGAGCGCTTCGTTCTTGATCGCCATGGCCAGGCAGGGTTTGCCGCCGTCCTGGAAATCGGCCAGCGAGGTGGCCGGAACGCCATCGCCCTTGCCGCCGGGGATGTCCGAAGCGGGGATCGAGTAGGCGCGGCCCTTGGTGTCGAGCAGGATCAGGTTATCGACCGTGCGGCAGGGCAGGCAGGCCAGCAACTCGTCGCCGGAGCGGAAAGAGAGTTGGGTCGGGTCGATGTTGTGGCCCTGGCGCGAGCGCAGCCAGCCGTGTCTGGAGACAATCAGCGTCGTCGGTTCATCGACGATGGAGACGGTCTTGGCGTCCGACATCGTGACCTTGTCGGCGGCCTCGATGAAGGTCCGGCGGTCGTCGCCATATTTCTTCGCATCGGCCTCGATTTCGGCCGCAACGCAGGCGCGCATGGCTTCTTCGGAATCGAGCAGCTTGTTGAGGCCGGCCGCTTCTTGGCGCAGCTTGGCCAGCTCTTCGCCGATCTTGATGCCTTCCAGCCGCGCCAACTGGCGCAGGCGGATTTCGAGGATGTCTTCGGCCTGAATCTCGGACAGCTTGAAGTGCGCCATCAGATCGACCTTGGGGTCGTCCGATTCGCGGATGACCTTGATCACCTTGTCGATATCGAGCAGGACAGCCAACCGGCCTTCCAGGATGTGGATGCGCTTTTCGGCGGCGGTCAGGCGATGGCGCGTGCGCCGTTCGACGGTGGCCAGCCGGAAGCGGCACCACTCGGCGATCATGCTGTACAGCGATGCCTGGCGCGGCGTGCCATTGACGCCGAGCACGGTCAGGTTGATCGAGGCGTTGGTTTCGAGGCTGGTGTGGGCGAGCAGCATGCGCACCAGGTCGTCTTGGCCCTGACGCGACGAAGCCGGTTCGATGACCAGGCGCACGGCGTGTTCCTTGCCCGATTCGTCGCGCACGCCGCTTTCCGAAATCGATGACAGGAAGGCGGCCTTGAGGTTGAGCTGTTCCGGCGTGAACACCTTCTTGCCGGCCTTTTCCTTGGCCACCGGATTGGAGCAGGCTTCGATTTCCGAGAGCACCGTGGCGGTCGACACGCCCGGCGGCAGTTCGGTGATGACCAGTTTCCACTGGCCGCGGGCGAGGTTTTCGATCTTCCACTTGGCGCGCACGCGCAGGCTGCCGCGGCCGCTGCGGTAGGTAGCGGCGATTTCTTCGGCCGTCGAGATGATCTGCGCGCCACCCGGGTAGTCCGGGCCGGGGATCAGCGCCAGCACCTGGTCTTCCGTGAAATTCGGGTCTTTTATCAGGTTGACCGCAGCATTGGCCACTTCGCGCAGGTTGTGGGCCGGGATTTCGGTGGCCATGCCGACGGCGATGCCGGAGGCGCCGTTGAGCAGGCAGAAGGGCAGGCGGGCCGGGAGCAGGGCTGGTTCGTCGTTGGCGCCGTCGTAGTTGGGTTTCCAGTCGACGGTGCCTTCGTCGAGTTCGGCCAGCAGCAGTTCGGCGATGGGCGTCAGGCGGGCTTCGGTGTAGCGCATGGCGGCGGCGTTGTCGCCGTCGCGCGAGCCGAAATTGCCCTGACCGTCGACGATCGGGTAACGCAGGCTCCAGTCCTGCGCCATGCGGACCATGGCGTCATAGACCGACGAATCGCCGTGCGGGTGATATTTACCGATCACGTCACCGACGACGCGCGCCGATTTGACGTGGCGCGGGCTCTTGTACAGGCCCATCCGGTGCATGGCGTAGAGAATGCGGCGCTGCACCGGCTTCTGGCCGTCGGCGGCCGAGGGCAGGGCGCGGCCGGTGACGACGCTCATGGCGTATTCGAGATAGCGGCGGGCGGCGTAGTCGGCCGGCGAAGGAATGTCGCCGGCTGGGCCGCTGGCCGAGGGTGGCAGATCCGGCGGGTCGATGTCGCCCGCTTCAGCCGAAGGAGGGCAGTTGGTGGCCTCGGCGGCGGCTTCCGAAGTGGCTTCGGCGGTAACTGCCGGGGTCGAATTCGTGGTCAGCGGTGCCTCCGCGGGCGGGAGCGGCGCGTTCGGGTCAAAAAGTTTTAACTGGTCTGTCATGGAATTCTGTCTTTGCGGCGCGGTCTATATTGCAAGCGTGCAGGATGGTAACCGAAACTGGGTATGGCAACGCGAGCCGGTCGCGCTTGATCCTTGGTTGGCGCCGCCGGTAGTGCGGAAGCGAACCGTGTTTCTTGCTCTGCGGTGATCTGATCTGGATAATCGTTGTGGATATATTTTGGGCTTAAGTCTTTGTTGCAAGAATCGAAGATAGTCCGTTTGTTTCCCTGTTTTTTCTTCGGCAGCTCGTTTTTCCGGACTGATCCCATGAGGCTGATTCCCCTTTTTGTTGGTTCCTTTTCGCCACTACCGAAAACCATGCCCCTGATCAACATCACCCTGACCGGCGCCAGCCTCGCGCCGAGCACCATTCAGCAATTGCAGCAGGAAACGACGCGTCTGATGCAGAGCATCCTGCGCAAGGAAAGGGCGCTCACCGTGGTCAGCGTCACGTAGCTGCCCGAAGGCACCTTCTCGGCCGACGGGCAGGCGGTGGCTGCAGCGGCCAGCCTGCAGGCGATGATTACGGCCGGCACGAACAGCGCGGACGAGAAGGCTGATTTCATTTTTGCCGCAAATTCCCTGTTGACCGTGGCAATCGGCCCCAGCGCCGCGCCCATCGTCGGGCTGGCGCCGGGCGAAGGCGAGGCCGTCATCCACAAGCATCTACCCTCAGCCTTCACCGGTACCGGCCTGCTCGGCGAACTGCAAACGCGCGGCGTCGAAACGCTGATCATCGCCGGCTACATGACCCACAACTGCGTCGATTCAACCGCCCGCGAAGCCTTCCATCGCGGTTACCGGGTCGGCGTCGTGGCCGATGCCTGCGCGACGCGTGATCTGCCGGGGCCGGATGGCCAGACGGTTCCGGCGGCGATGTAAGTGGTTTGACGGCAGGTTGAAGCCGGTTGGCCGTGACTCCCACGGTCAACCGGAAAAATTGGCCAAAAATGAAATGTGACTCAGCCACGGAGGCTCATTGCCGAAAGGTTGGGATTTGTAAAAATCCTTTCATATAAATTCACCAAACATGTCGTCGAATGCATCTAACATGAACTTGGCGCCCGGATTTTTACGGGCAGCATTTGTTCAATCGGTCGCTCAGGAGAAATAACATGGGAATTTTCAGCAACATTCTGGCCAAACTGGGTTTTGGCGATGACAAGAAGGAAGTGGTCGCCGAGGCCGCTCCCGCCGCCGTCGAGGCGCCCGTAGCCGCTGCGTCGGTGGCCATCAGTGCCGTCGACGTCGTAGCCAAGCTGGAAGCACTGGCCAAGGCCAATCCGGAAAAACTCAACTGGAAGGTGTCCATCGTCGATCTGCTCAAGCTGCTCGGTCTGGACAGCAGCCTCGGGGTGCGCAAGGAGCTGGCTGCCGAACTCGGTTGCCCGGCCGACAAGATGGGCGATTCGGCGCAGATGAACATGTGGCTGCACAAGACCGTGCTGCAGAAACTGGCTGAAAACGGCGGCAATATTCCGGCTGAACTGCTGTAATTTTCCTACCCGGTTTCAGTTCGAAAGCTCGCTTCTGGCGAGCCTTTTTCTGGTGCGCCCGGCAGGGCGCACTCACTTGGAGGTGAAAGTCCTCTACTCGCCCGGCAAGGGGAAGAGTTAGCTGAACGGCAAGAGTGTCGCGGGTAACTGCGAATCTGAAGGAAGCCGGAGGCAAAGCGCTGGCCTGACGAACAGGAAGCGGATACGAGGCGGCACAGCGGGGTAAGGTGGCCGATATCGTCAAAGCCCGAAACTTGCGCGGGACGCTGTGACGTATATCCGACAGGTATAAGCGTGAAGGTGGGTGTGTCATACCCGGGGATATTCCTCAGCAGTGCCTGACTGGCCGGCACCGCCTGAACCAGTTGATCGGTACCCCGATGAGTGCTGGCCTGCTGCTTATCCGCCACCCGTGCTGCAAGGTGTTCGGGCATTTCAATCTGCTGCTGGCGGTCATAGCTGCGCGGATGGGTGGCGATCACCGCCTGAGCATCGAGAATGCGCACTATCTCCAGTGTGGCGGACACGGTCACCCATTTGCTGCATTCCGGCTACGACATTCGCACCGTGCAGGAGTTGCTCGGGCATGCCGATGTATCGACGACGATGATCTGCACCCATGTGCTCAATCGCTGCGGGCGCGGTGTGGTTTCGCCGGTCGATGCGGTGCGCTGACTGGCTTTTTTGAATTACTGCGCATACCATGCGCAGAGGAGGTCTTGCCATGAAACCCGTCACCCAAACCCAGCCGGCCAAGCGCCCGGTGAATTTGCTGCTCAATGAAGCTACCGTCCAGCAGGCGCGGGTTTTTACCCGAAATTTGTCGTTGACCGTGGATGGCTTGCTGGCCGAGTTCGTCGCCCGCGAGCGGCAATTGCGCCAGGATCAGCAGCAGCATTACGCCGAGGTTGCCGGGGCCTGGAACCGTTTTGAAGAGGCGCACGGTTCGTTTGCCGACGAGCATTCGACGCTATGAGTCAGTTTGACGTGCATCGCAATATCGGGCGGCAGGCGGCGCAGGTGCCTTACGTCGTGGTCGTGCAGTCGGCGGCTTTCGATGCACGGCGGCGGCGGGTGGTCGTGCCGCTGGTGGCCGGTGATCTGCTGGCGCGCGAGGTCGATTTGCCAAGTTCCCCGGTTAATCCGTCCTTTACCGTCGAGGGGCGGCGGGTCGTGCTCAACCCGCTTGATATCGTTTCGGTATCGCTGGATGCGCTCGGGCCCAAGGTTGCTTCGCTGGCGGAAGAGGGTGACTGCGTGGTGGCGGCGCTCGACGAAGTATTTTCCCGGGCTTGGGGCTGAATGACGATGAGCGATTTGTTCTCCCAAACTACCGTTGACCGCAACGCCCCGCTCGCCGAGCAACTGCGCCCACAAACGCCGGACGAGGTGATCGGCCAGCAGCACCTGCTTGGTGCCGGCAAGCCGCTGCGCCTGGCTTTCGAATCCGGCCAGCCGCATTCGATGATTCTGTGGGGCCCGCCGGGTGTTGGCAAGACGACGCTGGCGCGCATGATGGCGACGCAATTTCAATGCGAGTTCATTGCGCTGTCTGCTGTGTTTTCCGGCATCAAGGAGGTGCGCGAAGCGGTGGCGCAGGCGGAAATGTGGCGTACACAGGGGCGGCGGACCATTCTTTTTGTCGATGAAATCCACCGATTCAACAAGGCTCAGCAGGATGGCTTCCTGCCCTTTGTCGAATCCGGCCTGCTGACGTTTATCGGCGCGACGACCGAAAACCCGTCGTTCGAACTCAACTCCGCCTTGCTCTCACGGGCTTCGGTTTATGTGCTCAAGTCGCTCGACGAAGCCGAAATGGGCCAGCTTTTCGACCGCGCTTGCGCTCAGGCGCTGGCCGACCTGAGCTTCGATGCCGCCGCCCGCGAACGCCTGATCGGCCTGGCCGATGGCGATGCCCGGCGTTTGCTCAACCGGCTCGAACAGGTGCGCACGGCAGCGCGAACGGCGGGGCTTGCTACGGTCGACGGCGAATTTATCGAAAAAACGATGGCCCAGAGCCTGCGCCGTTTCGACAAGGGCGGTGACGCTTTCTACGACCAGATCTCGGCCCTGCACAAATCGGTGCGCGGCTCGAACCCGGACGGCGCGCTCTACTGGCTGACGCGTATGCTCGACGGCGGCGCCGACCCGCGTTACCTGGCCCGGCGCATTATCCGCATGGCCTGGGAAGACATCGGCCTGGCCGACCCGCGCGCCATGCAGATGGCCAACGAAGCGGCGCTTACCTACGAACGTCTCGGCTCGCCGGAGGGCGAGCTGGCGCTTGGGCAGGCGGTGATCTATCTGGCTGTGGCCGCCAAGTCGAACGCCGGCTACAACGCTTACAACGCCGCCCGCGCCTACGTCAAGCAGGACGGCTCGCGCCCGGTGCCCAACCACCTGCGCAACGCGCCGACCAAGCTGATGAAGGACCTCGGCCACGGCCACGCCTACCGCTATGCCCACGATGAACCGGAAGCCTACGCCGCCGGCGAAACCTATCTGCCGGATGGCATGCCCGAACCGGGCTGGTACGAGCCGACACCGCGCGGGCTGGAAGGCCAGATCGGCCAGAAGCTGGCGCACTTGCGGGAACTCGATCGCAAGGCGAAGGGAAAATAGCGAACCCGACGGTGCTACGTTAATTGAACCTTGAAACCGTGCTTATCGGGTTGTCACACACACAGAACGGGGAACCCCACTTGATGGCTGGGTTCTCTGGAAATTCGGCGGCACGACCGTTTTCTGGCCCACGGAAGCGGCACCCCGCCCCACTTCCAGCCTGAAAAATGGCCTGTATTCAGGCGGCTGGCCAAGGCTGGATAAGCGGTCAACTGAGGTTTCAAGGATAATGAACATGGCCCAAACCATCGCCCTCTCGGCCGGTCTGGCCTGGGCCAGCGGTTTGCGGCTCTATCTGGTGGTGTTTCGGCCGGGCTGCTGTCTTCTTGCGGCTATCTGAACCTGCCGGCCACGCTGTCGGTCTTGCAGAATCCGCTGGTCATCGGTGTCGCCGGCATCATGGCTTGCGCCGAACTGGATCGCCTCGTTCGGCGAGGAGGGCATGGTGCTTGGCGGGCTGTGGGCCATGCTCGCTTCGCCGCTGGTTTTTCTCGGCCTGCTGGTGGTCTTTCAGATTGTCACCGGCTTTGTGCTGGTCCGGCTATGGGGCTTCGTGGGGCGGTTGTTCCGTCGCGTATAATTTCGTTTTTGGCCGTTTTTTCCGGTCGACCGTAGAAATTCAGGAAAAACCATGCTCGATATCCAACAACTCCGCTCTAACCTCGATGCCGTGGCCGAAGCCCTGGCCAAGCGCGGCAAGCCCATCGATTTCACCGAATTCAAGGCGCTCGAAGCCGAACGCAAGACGCTGCAGAGCCGCACGCAGGAACTGCAGGCCCAGCGCAATTCGCTGTCCAAGCAGATCGGCATGTTGAAGGGGCAGGGCAAGGATGCTTCCGAAGTCATGGCGCAGGTTGGCGCCCTGAGTGACGAGTTGAAGACCTCCGAAGGCCGCCTCGGCGAACTGCTCGAACAGTTCAACGCTATTCTCGCTGCGCTGCCGAACATTCCCGACGAGTCCGTGCCGGTCGGTTCCGACGAAACCGGCAACGTCGAAATCAAGCGCTGGGGCACGCCGCGCACTTTCGATTTCCCGGTCAAGGATCACACCGACGTCGGCGAGCAACTCGGCCAGCTCGATTTCACCACCGCCGCCAAGATCGCCGGCTCGCGCTTCTCGCTGCTCAAAGGCGGGCTGGCCCGTCTGCACCGCGCGCTTGCCCAGTTCATGCTCGATACGCACACGGCCGACCACGGCTACACCGAGCTGTACGCGCCCTATCTCGTCAATGCCGCCAGCCTGTATGGCACCGGCCAGTTGCCGAAATTCGAGGAAGACCTGTTCAAGGTGCTGCGCGGCGACCAGGGCCCGCTCTACCTGATCCCGACGGCCGAAGTGCCGGTGACCAACATCGTCCGCGACGAAATCCTCGCCGCTGAAGTGCTGCCGCTCAAATTCGTCTGCCACACGCCCTGCTTCCGTTCCGAAGCAGGCTCCGGCGGTCGCGACGTACGCGGCATGATTCGTCAGCACCAGTTCGACAAGGTTGAATTGGTTCAGGTCGTTCATCCCGAACAATCGGCCGAAGCGCACGAGGCGCTGACCCGCCACGCCGAAGTCATCCTCGAAAAGCTGGAACTGCCGTACCGCCGCATGGCGCTCTGTTCGGGCGACATGGGTTTCTCCGCCGCCAAGACCTACGATCTCGAAGTCTGGCTGCCGGCCCAGAACACCTATCGCGAGATTTCGTCCTGCTCCAACTTCGGCGCCTTCCAGGCCCGGCGCATGCAGGCCCGTTTCCGCAACGACAAGAGCAAGCCCGAGTTGTGCCACACGCTGAATGGTTCCGGCCTGGCCGTCGGTCGCACCCTGGTCGCCATCCTGGAAAATTACCAGCAGGCCGATGGCAGCGTGACCATTCCGGCCGTGCTGCGCCCGTACATGGGCGGGCTGGACGTGCTCTCGGCCAGCTAAATCGCTACGCCAGCTTAGTCCTTGTCGGCCGCACGGGCAGGACTAACATCTTGCCCGATGGTCGGCAGGCGCAGCGTGGCCTCCCCCGTCTCGTCCTGTTCCGTCGCCGAGATCGTCCTGGCAGCGGCAATCCGCTTGACGTAGGCCTTGCGTCGCTCTTCGATTTCGAGCACCAGCCGGGTCAGGCTGGCGGCGGCTGATGGCGTCGGGGCGAAGGGCGGGGCGTTGCGTAGCAGAATGTCGTAATAGCTGCGGATGTTCTCGACCAGAATGACCGCTTCGCCACCGCGGGCGCGGCCCGTTTTGACCATGCTGGCATATTTTGGCTGGGCCAGTTTGGGCAGGACGCGCTTCATGTCGTACCACGAGTCGGGGTCGGCTTTCAGGTGTTTGGCCAGCGCCCGGGCACCGTTGAAATGGCCGGGGCCGATGTTATAGGCGGCGAGCGCCAGCCAGGTACGATCCGGCTCCTCAACTTCTTCCGGCAGCGCTTCCTTGAGCATGTTGATGTAGCGGGCGCCGGCCAGGATGCTTTCGCTCGGATCAAGCCGGTTGCTGACCTGCAGGTGGTCTGCCGTGTCTTCGGTGAGCATCATGATGCCGCGCACATTGGTGTAGCTCGTCGCGTTCGGGTCCCAGTTCGACTCGTGGTAGGCGACGGCGGCGATCAGTCGCCAGTCGATGCCGGTCAGCGCCTGGGCAGCCTGGAAGGACTTGCGGAACTTGGGCAGCGTGGTCTCGACTTTGCCGAGGAACTTGATGACGTCGGCCTGGGTCAGTCGCCGGACATGGCCGAGATAGCGGTCTTCCAGCCGGGCCAGTGTGCCGTCGTGCTGGACGCGTTCGATAAAGGCGCTGAGCCGTGCGCGCAGTTCCGGATTCGGATGCCGGCCCAGTTGCCAGACGACCGGCTGCGTGTCGTTCAGGGGCAGGGTAGTGCGCAGATTGGGGACAAACTGGTTGGCGATGTCCTCGAAACTCTCGTCGATGGCAACGTATTGAAGGCGCTGGTTGCCCAGTTTTTCGAGCAGTTCGAGGATATCTCCGGCGCTGAATTCGACGACCTTGAGCCCGGGAATTTTCTTGGCCAGGCGATTCAAGGTGCCGGCTTGGCGCGAACCGGCCATGACGTGGATAGTCTTGCCGGCCAGTTGATTCGTTTCGGTGAGGGGGAGCGAGGCCTCGTGCTGGACGAGAATGTCGCGCGTCAGAAAGATCGGCGGAGTGGCCTGAACGTCGGGGGCGATTCCCGGTGATAGCCAGGCGGCGGCAAAGTGATAATCATTTTTGGCCAAGCGAGCTTCGAGCTGCCCGGGTTCGACAACCTCGAATTTGACGGCAACGCCGAGTTCCTGGGCAAAGGCCTGGGCCAGATCGTATTCAAGCCCGGTCGGGTTGCCGTTGTCGTCAGTTACATGGGTTAGCAGGCCCGGCAGGGTCAGGACCACGAGGTCGTGCTGGGCCGGCGTCGGAAAGGGTAGCGGCAGGCGCGACCCGACATCGCCACAACTGGCGATAATAAAACAGGCAGCGAGCAGTGAGAGACGTTTTATCCAGCGCATCTGTTGTGCTATTATGCTGGCCGCTACGGAGAGGTGGCAGAGTGGTCGAATGTACCTGACTCGAAATCAGGCGTACTGCAAGGTACCGTGGGTTCGAATCCCACCCTCTCCGCCAGCGACCATTGGGGCGCGATTCTACATACATGCCCTTGTTTATTCGTAGGTTTTTGTAAATTGCTACAAAAGAGTGCTACAAAAGCACTCCACCTACGGATAGACCATGCCACATCTGGCACCGTACATTCAACGCCGCGGCGACACCCTCTTCTTTCGTATCGCTATCCCGTTAGACTTGCGTCCCTATGTTGGCGGACGCGAGATCACCAAGACCTTACTTCCACTTTGTCAGATTTCATTTCAATCAGATGCTGAAAGGATAGAGGCTTGTTTTTTATAGGCGAACTCCCTGGCGACCTGCCGTCGTCGATGGCGATTCTCGATGGAAGCGACGAGATCGGCCTCGGTGTTGATTCTGGTTGGCAGTTGGTGGCGCATGATCTCGACCAGGTCGTTGCAGGACAGCAGATCGGCGGTGTCGCGGTGGGCCAGGCGCTCCTTGGCGAGGAACATCAGCACAACCATGACCGGCGCCATGTGATGGTGCCAGGCCTGCCAGCCCCGAACCTGATAGTCCGCCATGCCGCAAGCGCCCTTGGCATCCTCAAAGGCGCGCTCGACGAAATGCCGTACCGCCGGCATGTCCGCCAGCCGACGCAAGCTCGCCTCGGGCTTGGTATTGGACAGGCAGAACTTCAGCTTCATGCCGTTGATCTCACGGCGCACCAGCAGATGCCAGCAGTGTGCCCGCCGCTCATGGTCAGCGCCATTTCGCCCTTGGTGCAAAATTCCGTCGTCTCGGCGATGCCGGCTTCCGTGCAGCGGGCCGGATCGGCAAACCACGCCTCGGGAACGAACAGTTCGCCTTCGACCAGGGCGCATGCCTAGCCGAAATGCGCATTGGCATCGGCAATCAACTGCCGGCGCACGCCGCTGCGATTCCAGGCCGACTCACTCAGCAGATGGTGGGGCCGCTGGTACTGGCTGCCCGACACCGTCTCGGCCATCTTCTCCAGGTTGCGCCGACGACACTGGCACAGGCCATGCAGATACAGGCGCGCCGCCTCTTCGACCGAGCGGGTGCGGCTCTGGAAGCAAGCAAGGTAGGGCGTGAAGTGGGAATCGAAATGCGCGAGCGCGCTGGCAACCAGTGCAGCAATGCTGTTCGGGTATTCGAGTTGACATCGCATTTATCAACTCCATGTTAATTAACAATAAAA
>JAUYEI010000125.1 GCA_030691385.1 Azonexus sp. | reverse complement strand
CAATATTATCGAATGGTCGGGCCGGAACCGCTTCCTGGTCTTGCTCGCCACCCTGTTCATCACCATCGCCGGCATTTATGCCGTATTGCGCACGCCGATCGATGCCTTGCCTGACCTCTCGGACGTGCAGGTCATCGTCTATTCCGAGTATCCCGGCCAGGCGCCGCAGGTAGTCGAGGACCAGGTGACCTATCCGCTGACCACGGCCATGGTGTGGGTGCCGAAATAAAAGGTGGTGCGCGGCTTTTCGTTCTTCGGCGCTTCCTTCGTGTACATCATTTTTGAGGATGGCACCGACATCTACTGGGCGCGCTCGCGGGTGCTGGAATATCTGAATTTTGCCTCCAGCCGCATGCCAAAGGGCGTCACCCCCTCGCTCGGACCGGACGCCACCGGCGTCGGCTGGGTTTATCAATATGCGTTACTTGCCAAAGACAAGACGCTGGCCGAACTTCGCACCATTCAGGATTGGTACGTCCGCTATCAACTGACCAAGGCCTCTGGTGTCGCCGAAGTAGCCTCAATCGGTGGCTTCGTTCAGACCTATCAGGTCACGGTCGACCCGGTCAAGCTACGTTCTTACGGTATTCCGCTGATGAAGGTGGCGCAAGTCATCCGAGACTCGAATCGCGATGTCGGCGGGCGCGTCGTCGAGATGGCTGAAACCGAGTACATGGTGCGCGGCAAGGGCTACCTGCGTGGCAAAAACGACCTTGAAATGCTGGTCGTCAAAAGCGACAAAGGTACGCCAGTGCTGATCCGCGACATTGCTCGCATCGAATTGGTGCCCGACGAACGGCGCGGCCTGACCGAACTCAACGGTGAAGGTGAAGTCGTGTCAGGCATCGCTATGGCGCGATATGGTGCCAACGCGCTGGAAGTCATTCACAATCTCAAAACCCGGATAGCTGAAATTGGTCCCGGCTTGCCTGAGGGCGTCACGGTACAGACGGTGTACGACCGTTCCGAACTGATACACAACGCCATCGACACATTGAAACGAACGCTGATTGAGGAAGCGATCATCGTTGCACTGGTCTGCATCATCTTCCTGATGCACGTGCGCAGTGCCCTGGTTGCCATCCTGATGTTGCCGGTCGGCGTGTTGATCGCTTTCGTCGCCATGCGCTCGTTAGGCATGAACTCCAATCTGATGAGTCTGGGAGGCATCGCCATCGCCATCGGCGCCATGATCGATGCTGCCATCGTGATGATCGAGAATGCTCATAAGCACCTGGAACGCCTGCCAGAGGAGCACACCGATGCCGAGCGCGCCGATGCCATGCTCGCAGCCTGCAAGGAAGTCGGCCCGGCGCTGTTCTTCTCGCTGCTCATCATCACTGTTTCCTTCCTCCCGGTCTTTGCATTGGAAGGCCAGGAGGGGCGACTTTTCTCGCCGCTCGCCTTCACTAAGACCTTCTCGATGGCCGGCGCCGCGCTGCTTTCGGTGACGTTGGTGCCAGTCCTCATGATGTTGTTCATCCGAGGTAAGGTGATGCCGGAAGCAAAAAATCCGGTGAATCGTTTCCTGATTTGGGCCTATCGGCCGATCATCGCCGGCGTCATGCGCTGGAAGAAAATGACCATCGTCGCAGCCGTTGTTGCCTTGGTGGCCTCTATTTACCCAGCCTCTCAACTCGGATCGGAGTTCATGCCGACGCTCAACGAGGGCACGCTGCTCTACATGCCAGCATCGCTGCCCGGTATGTCGATTACCAAGGCTGCCGAGTTGATGCAGACGCAGAACAAGATCATCAAGAGCTTCCCCGAGGTTGCTTCGGTTTATGGCAAGGCTGGGCGCGCCAACACGGCAACCGATCCTGCTCCAACCGAGATGTTCGAAACGGTGATCAATCTGAAGCCACAATCAGAATGGCGGCAGGGCCTGACCACTGACAAGCTGATCGCCGAACTAGACAAGGCGCTGCAATTCCCCGGCGTCGCCAATGCTTGGACGATGCCGATCAAGGCACGCATCGACATGCTGTCCACCGGCATTCGCACGCCGATCGGCATCAAGGTCTTCGGCAAGGATCTCGGCGAGATGGAAAAAATGGCCAAGGAAATCGAGGCCGTGGTCAAAGCCGTGCCCGGCACGACCAGTGCCTTCGCCGAGCGCATCACCGGCGGCTTCTACCTCAACATCGAACCCGACCGCGAACAACTGGCGCGCTACGGCCTGGCCGTCGGCGATCTGCAGGATGTGATCGGCACGGCGCTGGGCGGCGAGATGGTGACAACCACGGTCGAGGGACGGGAACGTTTCGGCGTCACCATCCGCTATCCGCGCGAACTACGCTCCGATCCGCAGCAGATTGCCCGCGAGGTGCTGATCCCGACCATGGACGGGGCGATGATTCCGCTCGGGCAATTGGCCAAGGTTGTCGTCGCCAAGGGAGCGCCCAGCATCCGCACCGAAAACGCCTTGCTCTCTGCCTACATTTATGTCGACATCCGCGACCGCGACATTGGCAGCTACGTGGCCGACGCCAAGAAGGCTGTCGCCGAACAGGTTAAGTTCCCACCCGGCTACTACGTCACCTGGAGTGGCCAGTTCGAGTACATGGAACGGGCTATCGAGAAAATGAAGATTGTCATCCCGGTGACGCTGTTGATCATTTTTCTGCTGCTTTACCTGAACTTCAAGCGACTGACAGAAACCTTGATCGTCATGCTGTCGGTGCCATTTGCGCTAGTCGGCGGGGTCTGGCTGATGTGGTTGCTCGGTTATAACCTGTCCGTCGCCGTCGCCGTGGGCTTCATCGCCTTGGCCGGGGTTGCGGCGGAAACCGGGGTCATCATGCTGATTTACCTCGATCATGCCTGGGAAGAATTGAAGGCCAAGCGCCGGACGGAAAATCAGGCGCCAACGCTGCACGATCTCTACGAGGCCATCATGGAAGGCGCCGTGGAACGGGTTCGCCCGAAAATGATGACGGTGGTGGCAATCATGGCTGGCCTGCTACCAATCATGTGGGGCACCGGGACCGGTTCCGAGGTGATGAGCCGCATTGCGGCACCGATGGTCGGCGGGATGATTTCCTCGACGGTACTGACGCTCGCGGTCATCCCGGCTATCTACGCGCTGGTCAAGCAGTGGCGAATGAAACGGGGGATGGAACAATGAGGCGTAAGCGTTTGTTTTGGATTCCTGCATCGTTTCTTGTGGCGCTGCTGCCCAGCCTTGCCCTGGCTCAAGGCTGGAGCATTCCCAAACCCGGCCCCGGCCTAATGCCCAATCCCGTCATGGGCAAGGCGCTGTTCGCCAATCACTGTGCAGGCTGTCATGGCGGCGACTTGAAGGGATCGGAAAAGGGACCGCCCCTGCTGCACAAGATTTATGAGCCGTCACATCATGCCGATGCGGCATTCCAGTTGGCCGTGGCCAACGGTGTGCGGGCCCATCACTGGAAATTTGGCGACATGGCTCCGGTGAAAGGGGTAACGCCGGACGACGTCGCCCACGTCACCGCCTATGTGCGGGCTGAGCAGCGGAAGGTTGGCATCCAATAGCGGATGGTTCGAACAAAGCACTATGTCGCTGTTGCTTTACTTTAGAACGAATCGCACCGTTACCGCAGGCCCCCCCATGCTCACTTGCGCCACAGCTTTAGCGCTTGGTGCAATGGCAAATGTTCCCTTGGCGAGGAAGCGTTCTCCGTCGGGTATCAAATTGATCTCTTGCTTTTGGTTGCCGGACAAAACCGTAAGTTTTGCCGACCCCTTTGTGATGTCGGCAGGCTTGCCATGATCACGCAAATACAACTGAATCGAATCCGGCTTGGCAACCAGTTCGTAATCCATATCCTTGACCTCCCTGACGACGCCACCATGGAGCGGCTTGTGTTCGTGCCCATGGTCGTGGCCACCGGCGGAGAAGGCAAGGCCCGACATGGAGAGGATAACAGCGGCGAGAAGATGAATCGGTTTCATGAGAATTCCTTTTGTTGAGCAAAAATCAAAGCGC
This sequence comes from Azonexus sp., assembly GCA_030691385.1. Classification (GTDB taxonomy): domain Bacteria; phylum Pseudomonadota; class Gammaproteobacteria; order Burkholderiales; family Rhodocyclaceae; genus Azonexus. Next base: position 11,439 of record JAUYEI010000125.1, on the reverse strand, counting down.
ACCGGCATCGCGGTCGGCCATCAGGCGTTCCACATCCTTGCGGCCAAACAGCCAGAACATGGCGGGTGTCAGGAAGGTGTCGAGCAGGGTTGAGCTGATTAGGCCCGAGAAGATGACCACCGCCACCGGATGCAGGATTTCCGTACCCGGCCGCTCGGCCTCGAATAACAACGGCGCCAGCGCAAAGGCCGTCACCAGCGCGGTCATCAAGACCGGCGCGAGTCGTTCCAGCGAGCCGCGCAGAATCATTTTGTGATCGAAGTTCTCGCTTTCCATGCGCATCAGGTTGATGTAGTGGCTGACCTTGAGGATGCCGTTACGCACCGAAATGCCGGCCAGCGTAATAAAGCCGACCAGCGCGGCGACCGACAGCGGCTGCCCGGATAGCCACAAGCCGAGCACTGCGCCAACCAGCGCCAGCGGAATGTTGGCCATAATCAGCGCCGACAGCACGACCGACTTGTAGCGACTGAACAGCACCACGAACATCAGCACCAGCGAGACGATGGAGAGCAGGCCAACCAGCCGCGAAGCCTCTTCCTGCGCCTGGAACTGTCCGCCCAGGGTGATGAAGTAGCCTTCCGGCAGCTTGCTTTCGCCGACGACCTTGCGGATGTCCTCGACGATCTCGGACAGCGCCCGTCCTTGGGCGTTGGCTGAAAGCACGATACGCCGCTTGCCGTCGTCGCGGCTGACCTGGTTCGGCCCGTCACCATCCTCGATGGTGGCGATTTTTGACAAGGGAATCGGGCCACCGGGCGTCTCCAGCAATATCTGCCCCAGCCCTTGCAACGAGCGGGACGACTCGGGCAAGCGCACGACCAGCGCAAAGCGCCGGCCGCCTTCGACCACCTGCGTTACCTTCTCGCCCTCAACCAGGCTTTGCAGCGTCGCCAGAATCTGCGGGGTCGGCACACCGTATTGCGCCGCCGTCGCGTAGTTGACGCTGACCTTGATCTGCGGGGCCAGCACCTGCTTCTCGATTTCCAGATCGGCGATGCCGGGAATACCGGCCAGCCTGCCGCGCAGCGCATCGGCCTGACCGCGTAGCGTGTCGAGGTCGTCGCCAAAAATCTTGATGGCGATCTGCGAACGCACGCCGGACAGCATGTGGTCGATGCGGTGCGAAATCGGCTGGCCGATGGCAATCGCCGCCGGCAGGTTGATCAAACGAGCACGAATATCCGCCGAAATCTCACCCATTGTGCGCGTCATTTCCGATGCCGGCTTCAGACCGACATCCAGTTCGCTGACGTGAACGCCTTCAGCGTGCTCGTCAAGTTCCGCCCGGCCGCTGCGTCGCCCGACGTGCATGACTTCCGGCACCGCCTTGACCAGCACCTCGGCCTGTTGCGCCAGAGCCGACGACTCGGCCAGCGTGACGCCGGGGTTGAGGCGCATGCCGATCAGCAGCGTTCCCTCGTTGAAAGGGGGCAAGAAGGTCTTGGGAAAGAACGGCACCGCGACCGCCGCCACCAGAATGGCGATGGCACCGGCCGCCAACGCGGCTTTGGAATGGTTGAGCACCGTCTGTAAACTGCGGCCATAGCTCGCCTTCAGCCAGGCCAGCAGTTTCGTGTCGCCATGATCTAGCGACTTCATGCGGGGCAACAGGTAGAAGGAAAGCACCGGCGTCACCGTCACCGACACCACCAGCGAAGCCAGCGTCGAAACGATGAAAGCGATGCCGAGCGGCACGAACAACCGTCCTTCCATGCCGGGCAGCGCGAAGAGCGGCAGGAAAACCAGCACGATGATAATCGTTGCGTATAGGATGGCCGAACGCACTTCCATCGTCGCATGGGCCACCAGTTCAATCGGGTGCATCCGGTGATCGTGGTGCTTGGCCCGGTCCTCCTTCAGGCGCCGCAGCACGTTCTCGACGCCGACCACAGCGTCATCGACCAGGCCGCCGATGGCGATGGCCAGGCCACCCAGCGTCATGGTGTTGATCGACAGGCCGTAATAGTCGAAGACCAGCGCCGTCATGAAAATCGACACCGGGATCGCGGTCAGCGCGATCACCGTTGGGCGCAGGGTGCCCAGGAAGAAGAACAGGATGACGGCGACGAAGACTGATGCCCCGATCAACTTGCCTTGCAGCGTGTTGATCGACGATTCGATAAAACTGGCCTGGCGGAAGGTCACCTTGGGCGCTTCCATACCGGCTGGCAGCGATTTCTTCAGATCCTCCACGGCTGCCTCGATGCTCCGGGTCAGATGGATGGTGTCTGCCGTTGGCTGCTTCTGGATGCCCAGAATGACCGCCGGTTTGCCCTCGAAACCGGCATCGCCACGCTTGATGGCCGGCGCAAAGGTCACGTCGGCGATTTGCCGCAATAACACGGGTTGACCGTGGCGGGCCGTCAGCGCCAAGTTCTTCAGGTCGTCCAGACGCGACGTGCGGCCGAGATGGCGAATCAGGTATTCGCGCCCGTTGAGTTCAAGGAAGCCGCCGGAGGTGTTGGCCGAGTAGCCCTTGAGCGCCCCGGTCAACTGCTCGTGCGAGATGCCCAGTTCCGCCATCCGGGTCGTGTTCGGCTGCACCTGGAACTGCCGCACCTCGCCGCCAATGGGAATGACCTGCGCGACGCCGGCGATCGCCATCAGACGCGGACGCAGCACCCAGTCGGCGTATTCGCGCACCTGCATCGGCGAAATCTTCGCCGTGTCGATGGGAATGGCGATCTGCATGATTTCGCCCATGATCGAACTGATCGGCCCCATGCGCGGCGTGACGCCGGCTGGCAGCCCTTCCTCCATAGAGGAAAGACGTTCCGACACCATCTGCCTGGCCCGGAAAATCTCCGTTTTCCAGTTGAAGGTCACATAGATGAAAGACAAGCCGGCGCTGGAGACCGACCGCACGCTTTCCACACCGGGCAGACCGTTCATGGTCGTTTCCAGCGGGAAGGTGATCAGTTGCTCCACTTCCTCGGCGGCCATGCCGCCGGATTCGGTCATGATGGTGACCGTCGGTTTGTTGAGGTCGGGAAACACATCCACCGGCGTGCGCGAGAGCGTGAATGCCCCATAAGCCATCAGCACCAGGCTGGCGATGATGACCAGCAGGCGGTTGGCCAAGCTGTTGTCGAGAAGCCACTTGAACATGATTGGCTCCGCTCAGCGTATCTGGTTGATCAGAGTGGCCGCGCGGACGGCAACCCGATCCCAGGCTTTCAATCCGCTGGTCACCGCCACGTGGGTGCCGTCCAGCGGCTCGGCAGTTACCGTACGCGGCTCAAAGCGTTCCGGCGCCGTCTTGACCCAGACGATGCTCTGGTTGGCCGGGTTCTTCATCAGCGCCGCCATCGGCACGCGGATGCCCGGCACCGCGCTGCGCGTCTGTACGAAGACCCGAACCGGCTGGCCGACGGCCAACGCCGCCAAAACGCCGCCTTCACCCCGGAAGGTCAGCGGCAGGGCCTGCTCGCGCAGGCTGCGGGCGACGCCGACCAGGCGTAGCGGCAGCTTCTGCTCGCCGACGGCGACAAAGGCCCCGGCCACATCGCTGGCGACGGCCATATCGAAAGCCAGCGCCTCGATCAGCATGCGTTCCGGATTGACGATCTCGAACAGGGTTTCGCGGGCTTCGAGCACCTGACCGGAGACGACGTTGGCCGAGGCGATGACGCCGCTGACCGGCGCCACCAGTTGTTCGTTGGCCACGGCGGCTTCCGCCTCCTCGATGACCTTGCGCGGCACAGTGTCGGACAGTTCGCGCAGGCGGCGCAGGCGGCTTTCGGCCAGGGAGCGGCTGTTGCCGCCGACTTCCGGCGTCACGTAAGCGAGCACCTCGCCCTTCTTGACCGGCTGGCCGGGCAGCGGCAGACCGCGTGGTCCCGGTGTAACACGACCGGCGACGATGGCCTGCACTTTGCCGCCGGCATTCGGGTCCATGACCACCTTGCCGGCCAGCTCATGGGTGCGGGGCAGTTCGCCTAGCTCAACCAGCAGGGTGCGAACACCGATCTGGCGTTGCGCCGGTTTGGGCAGGAAGACGCTGCCGTCCGGTTGGCGCTTGGGGCCATTGCCGCTCGCAGCGGGTGGGGCGTCGCCATGATCATGGCCGTCACCGGCCCGCACTAGCGTTGAGGAAAACAAGATGGAAAAGCAAAGAGCACTTATTAACAGACGGGGCTTCATGCGGCACCTCCGAAACGCGGGTTGCGGGAAGCGCGCAGGCGGCGCAATAGAGCGGCAAGGAGCAGCAGCGCCCCACCGGCGGCTCCAGCCCACAGGGCGTATTCCTTCCAGCCGTGGGTGTGGGCAGTAGTTTCGGCATGTACCTCTTCATGGATGTCGAGTTCGCCAGCCAGCAAGTCGGTTTCCTCGCCGGCGATGACGGTCGCCGCGACCGACACGACCCCCGGCTTGAGTTCCTGCGCCAGCGTCGCCTCGAACTCGCCCTCGGCATGCGGTTCGACGGGTACTTTGACGCCGCCAAGTTCCAGTTCGAGCTTGGCATCCTTGACCGGGCTGCCGTCGGCATAGCGGTCGAGATAGAGCGTCAGTTGCTTGCCATTGACGACGCCGACCAGTTCAAAGGTTTCGGACGTTGCCGCAAAACGCGGCGCGGCTGGACCGGCGGATGAAGCAGGCACCTCGCCATGGTCGTGCCCGTCACCGGCCCAGGCCAGTGGCGCGGCCAGGGCGATCCAGGCGGCCCATCCCAAAGTGGCCAGTGTGTTTGTTGTTCTCATGTTCGGGTTCCTCATTTTTGTTCGGGGAGCAGGCCCAGGGCCTGGCGCAGGGCGGAGATCGCGGCGGCCAGATCAATCCGGGTGCGAGTGCTTTGCCGTTCGGCTTCGACGGCTTCGAGTTCGATGCGCAGGCGGGTCGGCAGGTCACTTTCGCCCAGCCGGAAGGACTTGTCGAAGAACCCCCGCGACTCACGCGCCAGTTGGGCGCGTTTCTCGGCGGCTGCCAGTTGCGTGCGGCTCGATTCGACACGCACCCGCGCCGCTTCCAGATCGGCCGCCAGGCGCTCGCGTTCGAGGCGATGTTGGCCCTCGGTTTCGAGGGCTTCAGCGCGGGCCAGGCCGACCTTGGCGCGATTGCGGCTCTCCGAGCCAAACGGGATGCGTACGCCGAGTGTGACCGTCTGCTGATAGTCGTCGCCGAAAGCGCCCCGCTCGCGGGTGGTGGCCAGCAACAGTTCGGGATTGTTCCTCGTCTGCACGCTGGCCAGATCAGCAGCGCGGCGAGCGACTTCGGCCCGGTCGAACAGTTCGACGACCGCTGGGTGGGTCGCATCCAGAGCGGTGAAGTCGGCAGGCACCGCCGGCGGGGTTTCCGGTCCGTCGGCTGCTGTCTCATCCGGCAGCTTGCCCATCAGTGCACGCAATTGCTGGGTGGCTGCGGCCAGCAGGCTGGCGCTTTCGGCCAACGTTACCTCAGCGCTGGCCGCCGCACCATCGGCCTGATGCTGATCCGAGCGGGCCAGGTCGCCGGCCTTGGCTCGGCGGCGGACATCTTCTGCCAGTTTTTGGGCGCTGACCAAGCGCTCGCGGGCCAGCGACTGTTCGCCACGTGCCCGCTGCCAGTTCCACCAGGCATCACGCACGGCGGCGGCCGTGCGCAGTTGCGCGGCCGTCACCCGGCTATCCAGCGCTTTGGATTCGGCGTCGGCCAAGGCACCCTGACGAGAGCGTTCGCCCGGCAGCCACAGCGGCAAGGCAACGCCGGCCATGTATTCACGGCTGCCTTGATTCTTGCTCAGTTGGTCAGTCTTGCCGGACAGGTCCAGCGAAGGTGGTTGGGCCGTCCAACTGCCGGCAACCTGTCGACGCGCTTCGGCAGCATCGCGGCGCAGGTCGAGCGATTGCGCCTCTGGTTGTCGTGCCCAAGCGGCAGCAAAGGCTTGCGGCAAGGTAATCGCGCCACCAACGGGGCCTGGCGTCGTTTGCGCCCATAGATTGCCGGTCGATAGCACAGCAAGCGAGCACAGCCCGGTAACAAGTAGGCGGGCCGATAAAAAGGTAGTTCGTGAAACCGATTTGCTTCGAGACATCCGATTCTCCAGTGATGAAAAGACACACGGGGAATCGGCGAGGTGCGACCGGGAAGCGTCGCAATGCGTCAGGGCGGATCAGTCCACCGCAGCCGCAAGGGAGAAGCGCAGAAAAGTGCTATCCACCCCGCCGATTAGGCGAGGACGGACCAGTTGGGGCGTTCGGGGTGCGCGAGAGGTGGCGTGGTCAGATTTCCCTGTAGCCAGGGAATCACAAAGGACGCGCTGCTTGAAGCCGGCAAGGAAGCCATGCTGAAAATCGCCGCAGCACAACTCGCATGACAGGCGACGCAATCGCCGTCGATGCCTCCGCCCAAGGTTTTGGCATCCGGTGTGCCATCCTGATCGGCAGCAGCCTGATGCTGGTGGTCATGATGGCCGAAGTGCTGTGCCGCCGCCCCGGTCTCGTGCTGGCAATAGCCGGCGACCGCCGCCCAGGAGAACTGGAACGGCAGAAATACGAGAAGAAGGATAGAGAGCCAGCGGCGCATCGGCGGGATTGTATCAGCGAAAGTCTTTGCCGGAAGTCCACCGCAGGACACGCACGCCGTTACCCACCACCAGCAGACTCGCGCCCATGTCGGCGAACATTGCCATCCACATGGTTGCATTGCCAAAACTCCACCAACCGCACTTTCGGGAATCGGCGCTATTCGACCGAGTAGAGGCGCGACGACTCACCCGCTTTGGGCAAAGTATATACTTTGAGCGTTCCCACGATGTGCGGCCCCATGCCAGGGGCGTTGGCCGGCATGCCCGGAATGGTCAGGCCTCGTACCGACGGCTTTTCGGCCAGCATTTTCTTGACGGCGGAGGCGGGGACATGGCCTTCCACGGTGTAGCCGCCAACTTTCGCGGTATGGCAACTAGCCAAATGCGGGGGTACCCCAAACCGTTGCCGTTCCGCGTCCATGGCTCGGGTATTGACCTGCTTCACCTGAAAGCCGGACTCTTGCATGTGCTTGACCCACTCGGTGCAGCAGCCGCAATCAGGATCCTTATAGACGGTCACTTCGGGCAGTTGTGCCGCAAGGGCGCCCTGTAGTGCGGTGGTCGCTAACAGGCAGGCAATGAGCTTTTTCAACATGACAATAAAACCTTTCAATAGATGGCAGATGGGCTAATCGCTAATAATGGGGAAATGTGATAACCGGCGTCAATCGAACTTCATGTCAATGGTTTTCTCAATCGGCGGATAGCAGATGCCGAGTTTCTCATTGCACCCCTGATAAGACGCATAAAGGGTGAAGGCTTTAGACTTGGGAGCGCGTTCCAGAACGATTTCCGCGACGACGGGCGACTTATAGACTTCAATCAACCCAAAATAGGGGTCGTTCTTCATCTCGCCGGAAGGTAGCTTCACCTCCTTAATCATGACGCCGCTGGCATTCTTCAAGGCGAAGCGGACCTTGTTCTTGTAGAGGTAGTGCTTCTTGGCAGGAATGATTTCAGCCACCACCGTATCGCTACCCTTCAGGGATGCCTTGAGCCGAAACGCCTGGTCAGGAGGCAAGGGTTCCTCGGCTGCCGAAGTGCAATGGACCAGGCCCATGAGCATCAAGGCAGACAACGTGCGACGGTCAAATAGGGAGAAGGCTTGTTGAGCCAATTTGTGTTCCTCGTTTTGATTTATAGCCAGCATTTGCATCGGGATTTCCTGCGCACGTGCTAAGTGGGCGCCTTGCTTTGAGCTGAAGACAGCAAGGTTCCTAAAAGAAGAATAAAGGCACTCAGACAAAGCGCCGTATCGGCGAGATTGAAGGCTGGCCAGTGCCAGCCGCCGGCATGGAAGTCCAGATAATCCACGACCGCTCCCCGGACCAAGCGATCTACCAGGTTGCCGACGGCACCGCCGAGGAGCAGGCTATACCCCCACCCTTCCCACCGGTTCGCCACGCCTTTGAGCAATATGATGGTCAGCCCCACCGAGACGACCAAGGCGAGGGCAATGAAGACATAGCGTTGCCAACCGCCGGCATTCGCGAGAAAACTGAAGGCTGCGCCGCTATTCAGGATGTGGACGAGATTGAAAAACGGTAACACCGTTTCGCCTGCGCCCAAGGGGAAGGTCCCCGCGATCCAATGCTTGGCCCCTTGGTCCGCCAAGGCCACACCAGTGGCCAACCCCAGCCAGCGGTACCGGTCCATCATGGGCTTATCCGAGATCATTTGCGCAGTAGTCGCACGCCGTTACCCACCACCAGCAGACTTGCGCCCATGTCGGCGAAGACCGCCATCCACATGGTTGCATTGCCAAAAACAGCCAGTCCGAGAAAGATCGCCTTGATCCCCAGGGCCAGCCCGATGTTTTGCCAGAGCACCGCATGGGTGCGTCGGGACAAGCGAATGGCCTCGGGAATACGCCGCAGGTCGTCGTTCATGATGACCACGTCGGCCGCTTCCATCGCCGTATCCGTGCCGGCCGCGCCCATCGCCACGCCGATGTCGGCACGCGCCAGCGCCGGTGCGTCGTTGATGCCGTCGCCGGTCATCGCGGTCGGGCCATGGCGGCGCTGCAAATCTTCGATGGCCGCCAGTTTGTCCTCCGGGAGAAGATTGCCCCGGGCGTCGTCGATACCGGCTTCCTTGGCGATGCTCGCGGCCGTCGCCACATTGTCGCCGGTCAGCATGACCGAGACGACACCGAGACGGTGCAGTTCGGCCACCGCCTCCCGCGAACTGTCCTTGATGGTGTCCGCCACCGCAAAAATCGCCAGCACCTGCTGTTTTGACGCCAGCATGGTAACCGTCCGGCCTTGCGTCTCGTGCACCTGAAGGAGTGCCTCGATCTCGGTACTGCACAGGTTGCGCTCCTCAATCAGGCGATGGTTGCCGAGGACGAGGAGTTGGCCATCCGTGCGAGCTTCAATACCTCGTCCGGCGAGTGCGACAAAATCGGTCAAGCCATTTTCCGGAAGCTTGAGACCGGTCACAATCGCTTTTGAGACCGGATGGTCCGAGTGCCCGGCGATGCTGGCCGCCCAGGCGAGCACCTGGGATTCGGGGACCGTCGAGGGAAGTATTTCTGTGGCGACCAGACGGGGTTTGCCTTCGGTAATGGTCCCGGTCTTGTCGAGGGCAATGACCCGCAGTTTGCGGGCCTCCTCAAGATAGACACCGCCCTTGATCAGGATGCCGCGTCGAGCCGCTGCGGCCAGCCCGCTGACGACTGTCACCGGCGTGGCGAGCACCAGCGCGCAGGGGCAAGCGATGACCAGCAGCACCAGTGCCTTGTAGAGCGCCTGCGTCCAAGTCCAGCCAAAGAGCCAGGGCGTCAGAACAGCCACGGCAACCGCGATGCCGAACACGGCCGGTGTGTAGATTGCGGCAAACCGGTCAACGAAACGTTGGGTAGGTGCTTGCGTCCCCTGCGCCTGCTCGACCGCGTGGATGATGCGGGCCAGTGTGGTGTTGTCGGCAGCGGCCGTGACACGGAACTCCAAGATGCCGGTTTCGTTGATCGTGCCGGCAAATACTGGGTCGCCTGCCACCTTATCAATCGGGATACTTTCGCCGGTGACCGGCGCCTGATTGACCGCACTGCTGCCTGCCGTCACCTGACCATCGAGCGGTATTCGGGCGCCGGGTTTGACCCGCACACTGGCTTCCAGCTTTACCTCTGCGGCCGACACTTCCCGCCACGTTCCATCCGCCTGCCTGACTTCCGCCGTCTCCGGCGTCAGGTCGAGCAAGCCCTTGATGGCGTTACGCGCCCGATCCACGGAGCGGGCCTCGATCAGTTCGGCAATGGCATACAAGGCCATGACCATCGCCGCCTCGGGCCACTGGCCGATCAGGAAGGCACCGGTCACCGCCACACCCATCAGCGCGTTCATGTTCAACTGCCCGCGCCGCAATGCCGCCACGCCTTTGCTATAGGTAGAAATGCCGGACAGCCAGATGGCGACGACGGCTAATGCCATACCGAAGCCCTTGAAAGGCAATGTGTCGGGCGCGAAGAAATCCAGCGCTTCCGCACCGACGGCCAGCCCCAGCGCCAAAACACTTCGCCATAGCTCACTGAGGCCGGCGTTTTTATTCGCTGCCTGCCCTGCCGACACCGACTTGGGGTCAAACCCCGCGTTGCGGATGGCGGCCAAGGCTACATCGAGCGTTTCGGTTGTGGCATCTATCGAAACGGTGCGTGCCGACAGTTGGAAACGCAGTGAACGGATGCCCTCGATACCGGCCACCGCCCGACGGATGTCATTCTCCTCGTTCGGGCAGTCCATGGTTGGAATCAGGAAAACGGGCACGCCATCGCTTTGAGCGAGATTGGAGGCTGGCGGGATTTCTGCGGCTGCGGTCGCTGCTGCGGAACAGCCGCCTGCACATCCGCAATGGGCGGCTTTCTGAAGAGGCTTCAGGTTGGGATCAGGACTCACGGCGTTCTCCTTGTTTCCAGCATTAGAAACCCTTGAGTGACTACAGAGTCAAGCGATTACAATAAAGAAAAATAGTCGGAGCCGAAGCCATGCTTGAGTTCGTCAAAGTTCTGGGATTGTTCGCCATCACCGCGCTGGCTGAGATTATCGGCTGCTACCTGCCGTGGCTGGTGCTGACCCAGCAGCGTCCAGTTTGGCTCTTGATCCCCGCCGCCGTCTCCTTGGGGCTGTTTGCCTGGCTACTGACCCTGCACCCCGGTGCTGCCGGGCGAGTCTACGCCGCCTACGGAGGTGTCTACGTGGCGATTGCCCTGATCTGGCTATGGCGGATCGATGGCGTTGTGCCAACTCGATGGGATCTTGTCGGCAGTGCAGTCGCGCTGGCCGGTATGGCGATCATCATGCTCCAACCGGCTCGTCCCGTTTGAACGTCAGGATGCGAAGATGAAAATCGGCGAACTGGCCCGCCTTGCCGGGACGAATGTGGAAACAATCCGCTATTACGAGCGTGATGGGCTGCTGCCAGTGCCTGCCCGCAGTGAAGGCAATTACCGCATATATGGCGAACCCCATGTCCAGCGACTGTTCTTTATTCGGAGTTGTCGCGGTCTGGACATGACGCTTGATGAAATCCGGGTATTGCTGCACTTCAAGGAGTCACCCCAGGAAAACTGCGCGGATGTGAATCGTCTGCTTGATCGGCACATTGGGCACGTCGCCCAACGGATGCAAGAACTCCAGGAACTGGAGAGGCAACTAAAAGACCTGCGTGAGCGGTGTGGCGAGGCGCGGGATGCCGCGCACTGCGGCATTCTTGACGGGTTGTCGCAAGCGATTGTGTCTGGCGGCAAGACGGCATCCCACGTTCTGGGATCGCATGGGCATGCTGCAAACCGCAGGTTGGCAAAGGGCTATCAAGGCAACCAAGGTTGATGTATTGAGTTGACGTACGATTTATTCCTTTTTCTTTCACCTCCCCAAAAAACAACGTCTCAGCGACGTACGGCAACAAGCTGACGAAACAGTGACCGGGTTGTAATG
>JAUYEI010000123.1 GCA_030691385.1 Azonexus sp. | reverse complement strand
GGGCCTTGGGGAACATCCCCTGAAGTTCCTCTTCGATGCGTTCCGTGCCGAAACCGATGGGCGCTAGGTTCAGCGAACGGCAATTGGTGCAGACCGTGCGGCTGTTGGTGGCAAAGCCGCAATAATGGCAGACCAGCTCGCCCCTGCCCTTGTGCAGGGTCAGGGTTATTCGGCAATGGGGGCATTGCACCGCCTGGCCGCAGTCGGAGCAGAGCATGCAGCCGGCAAATCCCCTCCGGTTTAAAAAGACCAGGCTCTGCTCCTGCCGGGCCAGGGTCGCCCGCAGCGCCTGCTTGAGCTGCGGGGAAAAAAGCGGCGGCCGACCGGAGACCGTGTTCACCGCCTGGAGATCGACCAGCTCGACCTGGGGCAGGGGCCGATTTTCGATTCGGATAGGCAGACTCAATAGGGTGTACTTGCCATTGAGAGCATGCTGATAGCTGGCCAGCGACGGAGTGGCCGAGCCGAGCAGCACCGTGGCCCCGCCCTGGCTGCCCCGGAGCAGGGCCAGATCGCGGCCCTGGTAGCGCAGACTGTCTTCCTGCTTGTAGGCCCCGTCGTGTTCTTCATCGACGATGATCAGCCCAGGGTCGGCAAGGGGGGCGAAGATGGCGGAGCGGGCGCCGATCACGATGCGCGCCTCCCCGGAAACAACCCGCTGCCACTGGTCAAATCGCTCCCCCCTGGCCAGGCCGCTGTGGAGCAGGGCCACGGTCTCGCCGAAGCGGGAAAGAAAATGCGCCTCCAATTGGGTGGCCAGGGCGATCTCCGGCACCAGGACCAGAACGCTGCGTCCCAAGGCCAGGGTGGCTTCCGCAGCCTGGAGGTAGACCTCGGTCTTGCCGCTGCCGGTGACGCCGTGCAGGAGGAAGGCCGCATATTTTTTTTGGGCGATGGCCGGGTTCAGTTGGGCCAGGGCGGTCTGCTGATCAACGGTCAGCTGCGCGGGCCTGGGGTAAAAAATCGGGGTTTCGCCAAAGGGATCGCGGTACACCGGGCGCTCTGTCAGGCGGATGATGCCTTGGGCGGCCAGTGAGGTGAGGGCTTTTGCCGCGCCGCTGTAGGCCTTTGTCAGCTCCCGGCGGGGAAGCGCTTGCGTCAAATCTGTCCGCAGCTCCTCAATGAGGGCGAGGGTCTTTTGTTCCGAGGGCTTGAGGCTGGTCATGGCCTCCGGAGCAAGCGGTTCTTCGGTAAGGGACACGCAGGTTTCCGTCTTCTGGCCGATGGACGCCCCGGAAATAATCTGCTCCACGGAGATCAGGCCCTGCTCGGCCCATTGTTCGATGAGGCGTCTTTCCTTGCCCCGCCAGAGTTTGCGCACGGTGGCGGCGCTCAGTTTTTTGGCGGCCAGCAGATTGGCGAGCCAGGGATAATCAAGGGCAAGCTGCGGCTGTTCAACAAGGAAATAGTGCCGCCCCGCCTCAGTGGCCTTGAGCTGGCGGCCGCTTTGCGAGGTGAGTCCGCCGGGCAGCGCGCCCCGGATTACCTCGCCGATGGGATAATGATAGTAGCGGGCCACCCAGCGAAAAAAGGGGACCAACCCTTCCGGGAAAACCGGGAAATCATCGAGGATCTCGGTCACCGGCTTGATTCGGAATTCTGGTTTTTCTTCGGTTAAGGCCAGGACGTAGCCGGTGAGCAACCGTCCGCCCAAGGGGACCAGCACCCGCTGTCCTGGGACGGGAATTTCCCCGCTGGTTGGGAGGGCGTAAGTCAGGGTCTGCGGCAGGGGCGCGGCTACGGCGACTTCAAGATAGGTGGGGGATGCAGACATGGGGCCTGTCGGTGAATTGTGAGGGGGCGGCCGTATGGCTTGGTAGAAAACGGGCGGCCCGGAAGCTCTTTCTCAGCGCCGCCGTTACGATTTCAAAAATCAGCACATACTTCCTTGATGTGTTTTTTGAACTCCTTGCATACCACGGGATGCCGCAGGGCATAGGCGACAATGGCCTTGAGGTAGCCGAGCTTGTCTCCGGCGTCGAAGCGGGTGCCGGTGAATTCATAGGCATACATGGGCCGCTGTTTGGCCAAGGCCAGCAGGGCATCGGTGAGCTGGATTTCACCGCCGTGACCCGGCGTGGTTTTTTCGAGCATGGCAAAGATTTCCGGGGTCAGCAGATAGCGGCCAATGATCGCCAGGTCGGAGTCGGTGGTGCCGGGCGCGGGCTTTTCCACCATGCGGTCTATCTGATACACTCCTTCGCGGAGCTGGGTTCCCTCCACGATCCCGTACTGGTTGGTTTCTTCAGGCGGAACCCTCTGGATAGCCACAATGGGCGCGTCCAGTTCTTGGTGCAGGGTGAGCATTTGCTGGCAGCACGGGACCTTGCTCAACACCAGATCATCGCCCAGCAGCACCAGGAAGGGTTCGTTGCCGATGACGTTTCGGGTGGTCCAGATGGCGTGGCCCAGTCCCAATGGTTTTTTTTGGCGGACCGTGGTAATGTCGATGAGGTTTGAGATATGGTTGATCTCTTCGCAGAGCGCATCCTTGCCCTTTTGCCGCAGGATGGTGTCGAGTTCGAAATCGTAGTCAAAATGATTTTCAATGGCGGATTTGCCCTGGCTGGTGACAAAAACGATCTCTTCGATCCCGGAGGCGACCACCTCTTCGACAATGTACTGGATGGTCGGCCGGTCAACGATGGTGAGCATTTCCTTGGGGATCGCCTTGCTGGCCGGGAGAAAGCGGGTGCCCTTGCCGGCCACCGGGATAACAGCTTTGCGTACGTTCATGAGAGGCCCGTTGCTGAGTGTTTTTCTGAAAAAGAGATGCACTTTAAGTATGGTATATCACATAGCCAAAGACAACCGCTTGTTCAAGGGAATAATGATCACCCGTCGGGACGTATGCATTTTTTCGTAAAAAAAATAGAAGACGCCATCCGCCGTGAGGGGCTTCTTGCAACCGGAGAGCGCTGTGTTGTGGCCGTTTCCGGCGGGCCGGATTCCATGGCCCTGCTTCAGGTCTTGGCGCAACTGGCCCCGGTTCTTGATCTTTTTCTGGTGGTTGCTCATGTGGACCATGGCCTGCGGCCTTCGGAGGCGGAGGCGGAGGCGCGTTTGGTGCAGGAAGCGGCCCAAGGGCTGGGGCTTGCCTGCGAGTGCGGCAGGGTGGATGTCGTCGCCTACGCCCGGGAGCAGGGGTTGTCCCGTGAGCATGCCGCCCGCAATTTGCGCTACGGATTTTTGGAGGAGGTGGCGGCGCACCACCGGGCCACCAAGATTGCCGTGGGCCATACGGCGGATGATCAGGCCGAGGAGATTCTGCTGCGGCTTGTCCGGGGCACTGGCCGTGCGGGGTTGACCGGTATGGCGAGACTGCGCGATGGCCTGGTGGTCCGTCCTTTTTTGGAGATAGCCAAGGCAGAGATTCTTCGTTATCTTGCCGCAGAAAATATCCCCTATTGCCTCGATAGCTCCAACCGGGAGCGGATTTATCTGCGCAACCGAATCAGGCTCGATCTGCTCCCCTATTTGCAGGAGAATTTCAACCCCAATATCGGTAACTCCCTGCGGGAAACGGCGGCGATTTTACAGGGGGAAGAAGAGCTGCTGGCCGGGATGGCCGACCAGGCTTATGCTCAGGTGGTTAAAGAGGGGCGGGGCGAACCTGCCGGGCTGACCATCCAGCTGGCGGATTTTTTGCGGCAGCCCCTGGCCATCAAGCGGCGTATTCTGGAGACAGCCTGCTGGTACATGGGCTGTCGGCCAGCATTTAAGCAGATTGCCCAACTTCTCCTTCTGGCTGAAACCGGGGCCGAAGGCGCGGGCTTGCATCTGGCCCAAGGCCTGCGGGTTGTCAAAGCAGAGGGGAGGGTGGATTTCCGCTATCCGCAGGGGCGGCAGGCTGTGCGCGGCAATCTCACGGAGGCGGGTACGGACCAGGTGCCTTTTGCCAGGGAGCTTCCCGGTCCGGGCGAGTATGCCTTTGAGGCCATGGGGGCAATGGTCACGCTCCGCCTGTTGGATGCGCTTCCCGAGGGTTGGGAAGCGCAGGCTCCGGCGACCCTATATTTCGATGCCGATAAGGTTGGTTTTCCCTTGATGGGCCGTTCCTTCGAGACGGGAGACCGGTTTCACCCCCTGGGAGCGCCGGGCCGGAAAAAGGTCGGCGATTTTTTTACTGACCAGAAGATTCCCGCAGCCCAACGGAGGCGAATACCCATCCTGACGGATCAGGAGGGAATCATCGCCATCCTCGGCATGCGCCCTGACCAACGGGCGGCCATCGGCCCCCGTACCAGAAGGATTCTCTCCGTAAGCCTGCACCCTCTGGCCACCGGTGAAAATGGCTTTACTGGAAAAGCGATACATGGTAAGTAAGTTGCCACTGCGAACATGAAAACCCGAGGGCGGGTAGCTCAGTTGGATAGAGTGTTGGCCTCCGAAGCCAAAGGTCGTGGGTTCGATCCCCGCTCCGCCCACCAAAAAAACAACGTAAACCCGATAGGTTAAAAGCCTGTCGGGTTTTTTTATGTGCGCCCAGCATGGGCGCACTCTTGTGGGTGCAAGTCCCACCGTAAGTTGATCACAGCGAACGAAGCGAAGCGCAACTGCATGAGGGTGACCGAGTGTGGGGAGGAAGCGTGGAGCGTAAATTGCGAGCCGATGGACAAGAAGCGGTAGTCCGCGCGCAAGCCCATGTTCAATCGGGACGACAATGTATCGGGAATTGAAAGCGCTGAGCGCGACGGGTGGCTGGAAATTCGGGCAGTTGGTGGCGCAATGCTGATCGCCTACTTTGATCGACTCAGGGTGCCTCGTCTCTCATGACCTCAACTTCTCGAACCGCCCGGTGCGGACCCGCATGCCGGGTGGTGTGGGAGGGGTGCAGTCTATAATGACTGCCCCCTATGCCGATTCAGCCCCTGGTTTCTTGTTCAGCGGCCGCCTGACCGATTTTATTTTTGCCCATTTTTTCCGGTTGACCGTGGAACTCCACCTGGGCGGGCTGCGGGGCGGGCGCCGGGGCGTTTGGGGGCGTCGTTGAAGCCGACCCAGTTGCTGGGTGCGCCTTTGCCGCCTCGGCCGCCGGCGACCTTTGGTTTTTTGATCTTCTTCGCCGCTATGGCGGCGGCGCCGGTCAGCGGAATTCGGTGGTCGGGTTCGAAGCCGGGTTCTTCTTCGCGGCTGAGGGTTTGCTTGAGCAGTATTTCGATGGCGGCGAGCATCGGGGCTTCGTCGGCGCAGACCAGCGAGATGGCTTCGCCGGTGGCGCCGGCGCGGCCGGTGCGGCCGATGCGGTGGATGTAGTCTTCGGCGACGATGGGCAGGTCGAAATTGACGACTTGCGGCAGGTCGTCGATGTCCAGCCCGCGGGCGGCGACGTCGGTGGCGACGAGAATCTGGATTTCACCGGCCTTGAAGCTTTCGAGGGCGCGCAGGCGGGCCGGTTGCGGCTTGTCGCCGTGGATGGCGTCGGCCTTGATTTTCTTGGCGATCAGGGTGGCAACCAGTTCATCGGCGCCGCGCTTGGTCTTGACGAAGACCAGCACCTGGCCCCAGCGCCGGTCCTTGCGCATGAACAGGAAGAGTTCGGTCTTGCGCTTCTTGTCGACCGGCACCATCCACTGTTTGACGGCCTTGACGGTGCTGTTGGGCGGGCTGATTTCGATGGTCAGCGGGTTGCGCAGGCGGGCCTTGGCCAGGCTGCGGATGACTTCGGAGAAGGTGGCCGAGAAGAGCAGGGTCTGCCGCTTTTTGGGCAAGGCGGCGAAGACGGCGTCGAGTTCGTTCGAGAAGCCAAGGTCGAGCATGCGGTCGGCTTCGTCGAGGACGAGGATCTGCACCTTGTTGAGCTTGAGGGCGTTCTGGCTGTAGAGGTCGAGCAGGCGGCCGGGGGTGGCGACGAGGACATCGACGCCGCGACGCAGGCGCATCATCTGCGGGTTGATGCTGACGCCGCCGTAGGCCGCGTAGGTGCTGACGCCGCTGTGTTCGCCGTACTGGCGGAAACTGGCGTGGACCTGCTCGGCCAGTTCGCGCGTCGGCACGAGGACGAGGGCGCGCACGGAATTGCTGCCGACCTTGATGCCGTCAGTGGCCAGGCTGTGCAGGATGGGCAGGGCGAAGCCGGCGGTCTTGCCGGTGCCGGTCTGGGCTGCGGCCATCACGTCGCGCCCTTCGAGAATGGCGGGAATTGCCTGCTCCTGAATCGGCGTCGGCGTCTTGTAGCCAAGCGTTTCGAGGGATTGGAGCAGCGTTTCGGCGAGGCCGAGGGTAGCGAAGGTCATGGGCGGGGAGGGGAAAGCAAATGGGCAATGAAGGGGCGAGTTTAACCCGCCCGTGTAGCGAGCGTTTAAACGCCGGCGGCGAGGCCTTTGCGCAGCAGCATGTCGACCACTTCGTTGATGCCGCCTTCGCTGGTTTCGGCCAGCGTGCGCAGTTGTTCGGCCAGTTGGGCGTCGATCTTGACGGCGAAGGGGATGAGGCCCTTCGCCTGGTCCAGCTTGCGCTGTTCCTTGCGGTCGAGGACGGCGCCCTGGCCGAAACGGTCGGGGGTTCCCGCCTGTTTCATGTTGCGGTCAATCTTGCTGGCGAGGCTTTTGTAGAGATCGGTTCTTTTCATGGGGAGGCTCGGGTGCGTGGCGGTGTTGGTCACCGCCACTGGGTAGCAGCCGGCCGGCGGCAGGCTGACATGCTTGGAATACGCCTAGCGCCGCGTCAGCAGCAGGCCGCACTCCAGGTGGTGCGTGTAGGGGAACTGGTCGAAGACGGCGGAAGCGGCGATCTGGTGGGTGTCTTGCAGCGCCGTCACGTTTTCGAGCAGGGTCTGCTGGTTGCAGGAAATGTACAGGATGCGGTCGAAGCCGCGGGCCAGTTCGAGCGTCACGGCGTCCAGCCCGCTGCGCGGCGGGTCGACGAAGAGCGTGGCGTGGCGGAAGGGTTCGAGGTCGATGTCCTTCAGACGCGTGAATTCTTCCCGGCCGGCCAGGGCATCGCTGAATTCCTCGCTCGACATGCGGGCGATGGCGACGTTTTCGACCTTGTTGGCGGCCAGGTTGTATTGCGCGGCATGGACGGAGGACTTGCTGACTTCGGTGGCGAGCACCTGGTCGAAGAGCGGCGCCAGCGCGATGGTGAAATTGCCGTTGCCGCAGTAAAGCTCGACCAGATTGCCGCCAATGCCGGCCGCCTGCTGGCAGGCCCAGCCGAGCATCTGGCGATTGACGCCGCCATTGGGCTGGGTGAAGCTGCCTTCAACCTGCTTGTAGCGTAGCTGGCGGCCATTGAGTTCGAACTCTTCGAGCACCCAGTCGCGATCGAGCACGCGTTTCTGGCCACGGCTGCGACCGATGATGCGGATACCCAGTTCGGCTGCCATCTCGCCGGCAACTGCCTCCCAGGCTTCATCCAGCGTGCGGTGATAGATCAGCGTGACCAGCATGTCGCCGCTCAGGGTGGCGAGAAAGTCGGCCTGGAACAGGCTGCGGCGCAGTGTCGGGCTGACGGCAAGGCGGTCGCGCAGGCGCGGCATCAGCGTGCAGATCGATTCGGCGGCCGGTGGGAAGGTGTCGAGCGTGATCGGCACCTTCGGGGCTTCCGGGTCGAACATCGCGTAGTCGAGGCGGTCGCCATCGTGCCAGATGCGGAATTCGGCACGTAGCCGGTAATGCAGCGGCGTCGAGGCGTGGGCGACGGTATTGCTCACACCCATCGGCGCGAAAGTCTGCTCGAAATGGGCGAGTTTGCCGGCGAGTTGGGCCGGATAGGTGGCGGGGTCGTAACTGGGAAGAGGCATGATTTTGCGGGTATTTTGGCGGTGCCAAGCTGAATATCGAGGTGGCGACCGTGAGCGAAGGGCGAAATATACGCTGGTCTGCCGGTCAGGGGGAGTATTGCCGCCAGTCCCGGAGGAAAAATGGCCGTCGACCGGCGAAGATCGCTGCGATGGTGGTTTTTTTAACTTTCAAACGGTATAAAGTTCGGGTCTCGCCATGAGATATCGATCATTCACAGGATAGTCATGAACGTCGCTCCCCGAGTTGTAAATGCCCTGCTGGCGCCCATGTTGCTTGTTCTGGCCCTGATTTTGCCCGTGCCGGCCCTGGCTGGAGATCACGGCGGCGGCGCACCCGAGCCGATGGTATTTACCGTCAATCTCGGCACCGAAAACTATTTGCAGTTCGGGCTGATCCTGGAACCTGCCGTTCCGGAAGCCGCCGGCGCCATCGCTGCCTACAAGCCGCGGATCCAGCATCAGATCATCCTGCTGCTCTCGGGCAAGGAGGTCGCCAAGTTGCGCACGCTGGCGGGCAAGAAGGAACTGATCGAAGAACTCATTGAACTGGCCAACCACGCCATTCATGAAGACGAGAAAACCGGGGTCAAGGAAGCCTTGTTTACCCAGTTTCTGATCCAGTAAGCAGGCTGATGAAGCCGTATTCAGCACCGATCGAGGCGGCTCTTGATGCCGTGGCCGAGCACCTTCGCCACGCACGCAGCGCCTTGTTCATTACCGGCGCGGGGATTTCGGCCGACTCCGGTTTGCCGACCTATCGCGGCGTTGGTGGCCTCTACGACAGCGAGGCAACGGAAGAGGGCTTGCGCATCGAGGATGCCTTGTCGGGTGAGGTCTTTGCCTTGCACCCGGAGATCACCTGGAAATACCTGATCCAGATCGAAGAAAACTGCCGTGGCGCCAGGCCGAACGCCGCGCATTTCGCCATTGCCAGCCTGGACGAGCATCTCGACCGGGTCATGGTGTTCACGCAGAACGTCGATGGCCTGCACCGTCAGGCCGGGAGTCGCGAGATCGTCGAGATTCACGGCAACCTGCAGGAACTGGAATGTACCGAATGCAGCCATGAGGAAGCCGCTGCCGACCTGGGCAGACGGGAAGTGCCGCCCTTGTGCCCGCAGTGCGGCGGTGTCTTGCGGCCGAAGGTGGTGCTTTTCGGCGAAGCCTTGCCGGAGGAACCGCTGGATCGTTTCATCGACGCCTTCCAGGAGGGTTTCGACATCGTTTTTACCATCGGGACGTCGAGCATCTTTCCCTATATCACCCAGCCGGTCGTGCTGGCGGCCGGCAGCGGCATTCCGACCGTGGAGATCAATCCGGCGCGCACCATGCTTACCGATATCGTCGATTTTTACCTGCCGCTCGGCGCCGCCGAAGCGATGACCGCAATCCTTGAAAGAGTCGGCCTGGAGCCCCGCGCCGGCTGAAGCGTTGGGAATTTCCAACACATTTTTCAGATAATTGGTGCAGTGCACAAAAAGCTGTTGACAAGTGTTTTCCCGTGGTTAGAATGGAGTCATGCTGCGGCGCAACATAAAGGCCAAGGCGAATAGATCACCCCAACCTCAGGAGATTCATCATGTTCACCAAACCCGAAGATTTTGCCAAGTCCAGCATCAATTCCGCCCTGTTCTTCGCCAACACCACCTTTGACGGCATCGAGCGTCTGGCCCTGTTGAATCTGGCCGCTGCCCGTTCCGTTTTCGAAGGCGCCATGTCCAATGTCACCGCCCTGCTCGGCGCCAAGGATGTCCAGGCTTTCGTCAGCATCCAGAAGGAACTGGCTTCGCCGTCGATCGAAAAGGGCATGGAATACTCGCGTAACGTGATCGCCATCGCTGGCGAAACCAAGGACAAGCTGGCCAAGGAAGTTGAAGCCAAGGTTGCTGAAAACGCCGCCACGGTTTCCGGCCTGGTCGAAAAGGCTCTGGCTTCCGCTCCGGCTGGTTCCGAAGTGGCCGTCGCTGCCGTCAAGACCGCGATCAAGTCCGCCAACGAAGCCTACGAAGGCCTCAACAAGGCTGCCAAGCAGGCTGCTGAAGTTGCCGAAGCCAGCGTTGCCGCTGCTACCAGCGCCACGATGAAGGCCGCCAACGTCGTCGCCGCACCGAAGGCTTCCAAGAAGGCTGCCTAAGCACCTTCTGCCTGGACATCAAAAACCGGAGCCAGCCTTCGGTTTTTGATCAAAAAAGCCCTTGGTCATCAAGGGCTTTTTTCTTTGTGCGCCCAGCATGGGCGCACTCCTGCGGGTGCAAGTCCCGCCGTAAGTTGATCACGACGAACGAAGTGAAGCGCAACTGCGTGAGGGTGACCGAGCGTGGGGAGGAAGCGTGGATCGTAATCTGCGAGCCGATGGACA
>JAUYEI010000122.1 GCA_030691385.1 Azonexus sp. | reverse complement strand
TGTCCATCGGCTCGCAGATTACGATCCACGCTTCCTCCCCACGCTCGGTCACCCTCACGCAGTTGCGCTTCACTTCGTTCGTCGTGATCAACTTACGGCGGGACTTGCACCCGCAGGAGTGCGCCCATGCTGGGCGCACAAGCAAAAAACCCCGCCGCAGCGGGGTTTCGAGGTGAGGCATAAGTCGCTTAGCGAGACCGACGACGGCGCGCCATGGCACCGATGATGCCCAGACCGGCCAAGAACATGGCGTAGCTTTCCGGCTCGGGCACTGCCACTACGTTTGTATTACCGGTGGCCTGAACGTAAATCTGCAAATTACCCGTCAAATCGCCCGTCGATGTATTCACGAACGACCCGGCCAGCGTTGCGGACGAGGAAGTCGACTGCGGGAAATAATTGTATTGATAGGTTCCAGTGACGGGATCATAAGTGTAGTCGTACGTATGGTAAGCAGAGGAAGACATCAAGTCATAGGAAGACTGGGAACCATTCCCGCTCGCACCCGTACCGCTAACGGAAAGCTGGGCAGAGGCGCTCGCATTCTCCGATTGCCCCGTCACCGGGTCGTAACCCACCGTTGTCGCTGCCTGGGTAGCCGCCGTTGCCGTGAAAACTGCCAGCGTATTCGCACTCAGCTTGAAGCTGGAATAGTAATAAGGTTCGTAGGCATACGCATAGAAGCTCGTGCTCCCGCTGGTCGTTGTTGCATAGGCGCTGCCCGAAGCAGACATGGTGCCCGACGGGGTCAGTGCCACGGCAGCGGCAGCGATAGTTGCCGTTGCCGTAGCGTGCGAGAGACTGGCACTGGAGGTATTGGCTGCACCCAAAGCTCCGTAGTTAGCGGCAGATCCAGTCCCATGACCCTCTGGAGTATCGTAAGTGTAGGCTTGGGTGAAGTTGCCGTACAGATGGTTGTAACCATACGGATCCGTCCAGGTGAGCGTTGCTGCGATGCCATCGGTCGGATTCAGGTCGAACAAGGTGACCGTAAAGTTACTGATCGAGGCCGAGGCCGAAACAGCAGCCATTGCTGGTGTTGCAAATACGGCAGCAATGGCGCCTGCCAATGCGAGTTTCTTGAAAAAAGGTTTCATGGTTCTCCCCAAATTAAAATGACGCGATACTAAATTAGCACACAAAAAAACCAACGTCATTAGTCCATTTGGATCAACGCCAAATTTAAAATGAATACATTGGAGGATCATGCAGTTGCCTTCCGCCCTCACAAATGGGCAAGCTCCACAGTCAACCGGAAATTTTGGCCAAAAATGGAAACCGGCACTGCGGCGATCTTCCGCGGCCATGCCATCAACATGCTTGCATCCACTGCTAAAAATTCGTAGGCTCCTGATCGACCCTTCGTTTTCCGGGGGAAGCGCTTCATGAAGGCCGGCAGCTTCGCCGGCAGATTTTCGACGGCAGGAGGCCTCCATGCTCAATCTGTTTTCCGTCTCCGCTTTTGGGCGCCGCCATGCATGGCGGCTGTTTTTTGCGCTTGTGGTATTGGCCGGGCTGAATGCCTGCGGAAAATCCGGCGCCCCTCTCGAAACACCGGTGGAAGCAGCGCCACCTCCTTCGCCACCGGCCGCCGCGGCAAGACCGGCACCCGCGCCAGCACCGGAAACACTACCGCCCCCGCCGCCCAGACCGGCCGCAGCGAAT
Source organism: Azonexus sp. (assembly GCA_030691385.1). Taxonomy (GTDB): domain Bacteria; phylum Pseudomonadota; class Gammaproteobacteria; order Burkholderiales; family Rhodocyclaceae; genus Azonexus. The sequence goes on along the minus strand of JAUYEI010000122.1, from coordinate 26,839 downwards.
GGCGGCGGCATTCCACGCGAGGCCGGGTCAGGCGGCTTCGGCAGTCTGGTGAAGCCGGCACCCGGCCAGGTCACTGGCGAAGCAGCGCCGTCGATTCCGCAGTTCGACTGGCCGCCGCCCAAGGCTTCCGCCGAGGAGTCGATTCCCGACAAATGGCTGCGCACCGGCTCGACGACCCGCCTGGCCGATGTCGCCGACAAGTTCGAAAAGGCCCTGCGCCTGGCCCATTACGAGCAGCGCAGCTATTACGCCGTGCCGCGCGGTTTTGCGCTGGCGACGCAGCTTGAGCAGATCAAGGCCGATGGCACGCCGATGCCCGGGGCGGATCGCTGGAAGATCGGCACGCCGTCGGTCAGCAATCTGTCGCTGGCGAGTTTCATCAAGGCCCTGGCCAAGGCACCGGCCGGCAATTATCGGGCGATTGTTTTCGTCGTCACCGACGCCCCCTGGGTGCAGTCCGCCACCGCCCCGAGCGACGACAAGATCAAGGGCTGGGCCGGCGGCGGGGCGCACGCGCTGCCGGCGTCGATTGGCGCCCTGCCCTATGGCGAGGACTATCGCGCCCGAGCCCTGATTTACGAGTTCAAAAAGGGCCAGTCCGGCCCGGCGAAAACCCTGCTGCCCAGCGCGGTTTCCGGTGAAACGCATCTCGACAAGGGGGGTATCTGGGAACCCCTGAGCATCCTTTGAGCGTAGAGCGCGCGCATGGCTAATCCCGTCTTCATCAGCTACCGGCGCAGCGACACGACGGGCGAGGCCGGGCGGCTGGCCGATTCGCTCGAAAACCTGCTCGGCGCCGCCTGCGTCTTTCGCGATGCCGACGATATTCCGGCCGGCGAGGATTTCGCGGTCTTTTTGCAGCGCGAGCTGGCCGGGACCGAGGTTGCCGTCGTCCTCATCGGCCAGAAATGGCTGGCCGAACTGAACAGCCGGCTCAGCAAGCCAGAGCCCGATTTCGTGCGCATCGAGATCGCCACCGCGCTAAAACTCGGCAAACGGGTCATCCCGGTTTTGCTCCAGGGCGCCGAGTTGCCGAGTGCGGCGTCCCTGCCCGACGATCTGCGCGCCCTCGTCAATCGCCAGGCCATCAACCTGCGCGACGAGGCGTGGATGGCCGATGCCGGCCGTCTCGCCGATGCCATCGGCCGTCCCTATGCCTGGCGGCTGTTGGCACTGCGCGCCGTGATTTTTGTCGTCGTCGCCGTGATCGCCACCAAGTACGCTGTCGGTGCCCTGGCCCCGAATGCCGACAACCAGCTTGAACTGGCGCGCGGCCTCATCGTCAGCCTGCTGGCGCTCTTTGCTGGCGTTGAAGGCTTCTTGTGGTGGAAACGCAAAAAGAAGGTGGCGTAATTTGACGCGGCAAATCGCCACTCTGTTGCTCTGGCTGTCCGGCGCGCTGGCGCTCGGCCTTTTCGTCGCCATGGCCGTTCATTCAGCGCCCCTGTCGCCCGGTATTCCGGCGCTGCAATTCACCTTTGACGAGGCGGCCTTCAAGGCCATTCTTGCTCAGTGGGGACCGGACGGCGTCGACCTTTTCCGCCGCCATTTCCGCATCGACTTCCCTGTCCTCGCCAGTTACGGCCTGTTCGGTTACCTGCTCGTCCGCTACGGCTCCCTTTTCCGGCAACTCGACTGGACGACCCGACGCCTTTCCAGCTGGACATTGCCTGCCGCCGCAGGGCTCGACGCCAGCGAAAACCTGCTCCACCTCGAGTTGATTTCCGAAGCGACAAGCCACGCCCCGGCCCTCTACCTGATCGCCGGCCTGGTGGCGAGCGGCAAATGGCTGCTCATTGCCAACTTCATGGCCGGCACGCTATACCTGCTGGCCACCCAATGGCGCCACGGCTGCGAAAAATGACGTCCGCCAGGGAGTCCCACGGTCAACCGGAAATTTTGGCCAAAATTGAAAGGTTGGGTGGGCAGCCATGACCAACACTCCTCGGCTCGCCCCACCCATCGTCGCCCGGCAAATGCGCCGGAGCGAGCCAACCCGGCGCTGATAGCGCACAAAACAACACATTGTTACAGCCATTCATCGGCTGCGCCGCCTAAAATACTGCCGATGTTCGCGTCCCCACTCCCGCCGGCCCGGCGTGCTCCGCTTTTCGCGTTTGCCGCCTCGCTCCTGATTCATGCCCTGGTCCTGATGATCCCCCGGCATGATCCGGACGAAGCCTCAAGCCCGCCGCGCCTGGAGGCCCGCCTGCGCAAGCCGGTGTCGACTGAAACGGCGAGTGCCCCCGAGGCGCGCCAGAAGCCGGCGAAAATCAAGCCGGAACGCCCCCGGCTGCTGACCACCAACAAGCCTGGCAAAACCTCGGTGGCCAGCGCACCGCAATGGACGGCGGCCGAAAAGACGGACATGAACCGCTTTCTCGACGAACTCGACCACACCGCCAAGACCGCCCCCAAACCAACGCTGGCCCAGCGCTCAATGGCCATGGCCCGCGAGGAAGCCTGGAAACAGGCGCGGGAAGAATCGTCCGGCAGCGCCCTGCTCGAGCTGCGCCCCAACGCCACGCCACCCGACCCGTTCAGCCTCGAAATGTATCTCGAAGGCATGCTCAGACGCCTCAACCGCAGCGCCGGCTTCGTCAAGAACGACCCGCGCGCCAAGGGCATGCGGCCGGCCGCCATCGAGTTCAAGATCAATCCGGACGGCTCGATGAACTCCTTCAAGGTTGTCAATGCCGGCGATCAGGCCGACGAAATCGCCTTCGTCAAGGCCGTCGTCGAACGCTCCATCCCCTTCTCGCCCTTCCCGGCCGATCTCGACAAGGCGGCCCGCGCGCTGACCATGCGCATCTGCATCCTGCCCGCCGGCTCGGGCGAAGGCGGCTTTGGCTTCACCCGAGCGAGTGGGCGGGCCTGCTGAACCCGGCCAACAAGGCCGAAAACACCCGGTCAGCCTGCCACCACGCCGCCATCTCGACGCAACGAATTACGCCCAGGCCATCCCCGAAAGCAGCCTGCAACAGGGTCTTGTCCGTCGTTTCATCAACCACCAGCACCAGCCGCTGCGGCGGCAGGCGCTTCGCCAGTTGCTGCAGTTCGAATTCACAGCCCAGCCGGGCTGCGCTGATGCCGCGCACGTCCATGATCACGGCGTCGGCGCGCAGCATCAACTCGACCACGGTGGCCTGCCAGGTCGAATCGCGGCAGCAGAATTCGTTGATGCGAAAACGCCCGTCGGGATCGGGAGCCAGGTCGAGCCTCGCCAGCTTGGCCTCGAGGCTGGCGCGCGTGGTGACGAAGAGTTCATCAATACGTCCGGTCAGCCAGCGCAGATAGTCGCCGGGATCGATGGTGCGGGCCGTAACGTCGGGTGCGGCGATCGTGGTGACCGGACCAAGCAGACGCCAGCGCGACGCGACACGGTCGAACAGGCGCTCGGTGCGGGCGGTGTAGCCAAAAACGCGGAGCAGGAGCAGCGTCGGAGCCGGTGCAGCCGTGGCCAGTCTGGCCACACCCAGCCAGCGCATCACCCAATGGTTGACCAGCGGGAAGAGCACAATCTGGCCAACAACCAGCAGCAGCGCGAAGATCGGGCGCTCGCGGCCGGCCAGGATGTCGAAGCCGATGGTCACGACGAGCATGAGCCACCAGGTGCGGGCCAGCAACTGGGCGTCGGAAAAGCGCTTGGCCTCGTAGTCAGCGGCCAGCTTGCCCAGCCGCAACCAGGCCAGCCAGCCGACCGGCAGGGCAATGAGCATGAAAACGCCATTCAGCCCCAGCGTATAAACCCACGGCGTGCCGACCTCGCTGGCGGCGAGCACGGCCGTCAGGCGGGCGCCGGCAAAGGGTGCCGCGGCGAAGACCAGCAGGGCGGCGAAGGTGATCGGCACGACGCCGCGCAGCCGGGTTGGCCACGACAGCAGCCAGAACAGCCCGGCCATCCATAGCTGGTTCCAGGCGATATCGAAAAACAGCGGGACGAGGCCGAGAATCTTCCAGCCCAGGGGCCGGCCGTGCAGACTGCGCTCGATGACGCCAGCGATCAGGCAGAGCGCCGCAAAGCTCAAGAGCATGACGAAAAAGGCGACAACGATGCGGCGTAGCGGCCAAGACAGGGAGACCGCGATCATTGGCAAGGCGGCAATCATGTAGCTGCAGGTCAGGGCCAGCGCGTAGGTTGGCGAGGCGCTCATTTCGCCGGCGACCATGTAAGCCACGGCCATCGGCAGGCCGCAAATGGCGGTAGTCAGCAACCAGGCAGCAGCAATTCGCTGGCGCATCGAGCGCTCGTGGGCGGCCAGGTTGCCGGTGCCGAGTGCAGTTTGAACAGGCGCACACTCGGCCGGCAAGGGCAGAGCAGCGCCCTCACCCTGCATCATGCCGCCCAGGATGGCCAGCCGGTAACGCCAGAGGACAAACAGCGCGACAACGACCGTGACCAGCACGCTGTTGATGAAATGCACACTCGGTTCGCCGCCATGCATCGCTCGCTCCTCTCGGGCCGAATTGGAGTAGCCTACGCCCAATGTCATATTCAGGAAACTGTCATGACCACCCAGCGCCCCGACACAACCAGACACCACGCCGGCTGGCGCGAGCCCCGGCGCCTCCTGCTGGCAACCGTGGCGGTCACCCTGCTCTACCTCGGCATTCAGGCATTCTGGATGTGGGGCGCGGCCGAACTGGCCCACATCGGCTGGACGGTCAACGACCCGGCCCGAACCTACGCCGACGAAGCAGCCGCCATCGCCGAAAAATCCCGGCCACGCGAGCAGGGGCTAGACCCGCACTTTCCCCGGCGCGTCTTCCAGCTCGGTTTTGAATACGGCTACTTGAGCCAGTGGCTGGGCGGCTACGGGCAACAGCCCGACGAGGTGATGGCGCAGTTGGCGCGGCCGGTCGAAGCACACATTCGCCGCCTCGACGAAACTGCCATTCTGCTCGGCGTGGCGCCGGTCAGCCGCTTGCCGGTACGCACGGCGGCCGATTTCAGCGGCTTGACCCAGCGCATCGAAGATGACCCGAGCGGGGCTGCCGAACGTATCGAGCTGGCCGGCTCACCACGCCTGCGCCATCTTTTCCTGCTCGCCGCCCATGTCGGGACGATGACGGCTGCGCTGGATTCGCCGGGCGACCAGACGCCGATCCCGGCCACCCAGTTGATTGGCATGCATGCGACGCTGGCGGGTGTTCCTGAAGCGCAGTGGCGGCCACTCAGCCGGGTTTCGCGCGGCTCACGGGAAACCCGGCTGAGCGACTATCTGGCCGCCGTTGCCCATCTGGAATCTGCGCTGGCCGACACTCCGGCGCCAGGCAAGGTCCGGCAGATGCCGTGAATCCTTGTCGGCTGTCGGAAGCGCAGCCGGATTCACACCGCCGGACTTGCCACTGCTTGGCGAGCCGGGAGCCAGACGGTAAAGGTGGTGCCCTGCCCTGGCTGACTGGCAACATCGATCTTGCCGCCGTGTTTTTCGATGATGCCGTAGGAGACCGAAAGGCCGAGGCCGGTACCCTTGCCGACCGGCTTGGTGGTGAAGAAGGGGTCGAAAATGCGCGCCACGATGTCGGGCGGAATACCGCTGCCGGTATCGCTGACAGAAAACCATACCTGGTCGTCGACGCAGCCGCTCTTCAGCGTGATCCTGCCCTTCTGATCAATGGCCTGGACTGCATTGACCAGAAGGTTCATGAAGACCTGATTGATCTGCGACGGCCGGCATTCGACCAGTGGCAGCGTACCGTAGTCGCGCACCACGTCGGCCTTGTACTTGATCTCGTTGGAGACGACGTTGAGGGTACTCTCCAGACCGGCATGGAGATCGACCCACTCCATGTCAACTTCACCGGTCCGCGAGAAATCGCGCAAATCCTGGACGATCCGGCGAACCCGGGTGGTGCCGTCGATCGATTCGGTAATCAGGCAGCCGATGTCTTCGCGCAGGAAATCGAGGTCGGCCTTGCGTTTCAGTTCCTCAAGGTTTTTCTTGACCGCCAAGTCATTGGCGAGCAGCGGTTCGACCGTGGTCGAGACATCCTCGATCAGCTTGATCAACTGGTCGACATAGCCTTTGAGCGTACCCAGATTGGAATTGACGAAGCCGATCGGGTTGTTGATTTCGTGGGCCACGCCGGCCGCCAGCTGGCCGATCGAGGCGAGTTTTTCCGACTGGTGCAACTGGTTGTGAGCCTCTTCCAGTTTGAGGATCAGGATGCGCTGCTCTTCCTTTTCGCTTTGCAGCGCCTGGTTGACCCGCTCGTTCTCGCGCAGCGCCGCCTCCAGTTGCTGGGTCCGTTCACGGACCTGGTTTTCCAGGGCCACGCCCGACTGGAAGGCGCTGAAATCCGAGACTTTCGCGCTCATGTCGCGCTCCGCCCGGTTCATCAGGGCGGTCACTATCTTGTTGAGGCGAACGACTTCGCGCTGCAGCGCGGCTTCCTGCGGCGAGACGTTGGCGGCGACCGGATCAGTCATGCTTGCCCTCGGGAGCAGAACCAATGGCAATGCCGGTAAAGGTCTGGTTGACGTGGACGCCGCCAAATTGTTCGCCATAGGTGCTGAAGCCGACCGTGTTGTTACGCTGGAACAGGTCGCCGATTTTCCCCTTGAGTTGCTTTTGAGTAATTTCCAGATTGCGCAGGATGCAGTCGCAGCCAAGCGTCAGCGCTGGCTGGCCGATTTCCTCGCGGAGATTGGCGAAAGTCTGCTCCAGGTTGGCGTAGATGTCGCCGCCGCGCGCCACGCGCAGGACCAGCCCTTCTTCGATGGCACAAAAGAAGGTCAGGGTGCCATCCGGGTTGGCTTTCTGGATCGAGCGGACGTAGTCGGTACCGTCGAGAACGACCACCACCGGCGTGGCAGCAAAGTGCTCCGGGGTGAGACTGTCGACCGTCACGCCAAGCACCCGCGCATATTCCTCGGCGGCCGGCAGGCCATTGATTTCCTTGACGATGCGCTGAGCAGCATCGGCCTCGGTAACCACCAGCCGTTCGTTTTCGCTGGTGAAATGCTGGGTCTTGAAAATACGGATCGGAAAAGGTGTGCTGACCAGCAGCAAAACGGCGCTGTTGTCGCGGAAAGCGCCGTCCTGGAAGACCTTGGTATTGGCGAACTTAAGATCATCGCCGGCCGAGCCGCCGCACAGGTGAATACTCCCCAGGGCCGCCTGCAAGGCACTCACGACGGGCTCCTCGCGAACCGACAGACCATCGATCAGGAGCAGCGCAAAGGCTCGGTTCCCCTTCGAAACGTGCTTGTCCAGTTGCTGCAGGAGTCCTTGCACAAAAACCTGGCCCTGCGCGACTTCAAAATTCTTCAGATCGGGAAGGCATCCGGCTGCGACCGTACCGGCGGATGCGGCGAAACTGACACCGGACAGGCTCTGGGCACGGTAGCCGGCAGAGCCGATTTCGCCGGCCGTGGTGCAACCAATCAGGGGCACGCTGCCAAATAACTGGTTCAGTTCGTCGGCCAGGGCCTCGAGGTCATAGTCGCTGGAGCAGAAAAAAATGACCATGGACATGTCGGGCTGCTCGACCCCGGCATGAAATTCCCGTGCCGCCAGCCGCGCATCAGTGGCACAGGAATGGGTGGTACGAAAGGGAGATTCGGTAGCCATGTTGTCTCCATGCTCCTCATGTTTTGTCTTCGCCGCTGCAGGTAGCGCAGCCATTCTGATTATCCGGACTGTGGCAAAGCTGTCCACTCATCATCGATTTTTAGCAAAAATAAACAGAAACAGCAAAATCAGTGTTTTATGAGATCGGTTCAATTCGCTGCCTCCAGCCTGTCCTGACCTGGCAATTGCCCGGAGATGGAAGCGCACCGGGCGTGCTAGCATTCGCCGCCATGAACTCACCCCGTCTGCCGCCTGCCATCCTGATCATGGGCCCGACTGCCTCGGGCAAGACGGCGGTTGCCATGGCGCTGGCCGACCGCTTTCCGGTCGAGCTGATCAGCGTCGATTCGGCCCAGGTTTTCCGTGACATGGATGTCGGCACGGCCAAGCCCGACTGCGCGACGCTGGCCCGCTACCCGCACCGCCTGATCGACATCATCTCGCCGGAAGAAAGTTACTCGGCCGCCCGTTTTCGCGCTGACGCGCTGGCCGCAATGGCCGACATCACGGCAGCCGGCAAGGTGCCCGTGCTGGTCGGCGGCACCATGCTCTATTTCCGCGCCCTGCTCCACGGACTGGCCGAGTTGCCGCAAGCCGACGCCGCCCTGCGCGCCGAAATCGACGCCGAAGCCGCGGCCGAAGGCTGGCCGGCGATGCACGCCAAGCTGGCAGCGCTCGACCCGGCCACCGCCGCCCGCCTGCACACCACCGACAGCCAGCGCCTGCAACGCGCCCTGGAAATCTGCCGGCTGACCGGCCGCCCGATGTCCGAACTGCTGGCCGCAAGCGAAAAGCAGAAGCCGCCCTACGATTTGCTCTCCATCGGCCTGCTGCCGTCCGACCGCGCCGTGCTGCACGAGCGCATCGCCCGCCGTTTCGACGAAATGCTGCTGGCCGGACTGGACGACGAAGTGCGGATGTTGCGCCAGAAATACGAGCTGAGCCTCAACCTGCCGGCGATGCGCTGCGTCGGCTACCGGCAGGCCTGGGAAGCGCAGGACGGCATCATTCCGCGCCAGGAACTGCGCGATCGCGGCATCTTCGCGACGCGCCAGCTCGCCAAGCGCCAGATCACCTGGCTGACCAACTCGTTCGAAGCAAAGAATTTTGACTGCCTCGCCCCGGCGCTGGCCGAGCAGATCGCCGAACGGACGGCGAGCTTCCTCGCTGCCGCCTGAAGCGCCGCCGCGACACTGCTACGGTCAACGGCAAAAAAAGCCAAAAAACAAAAACCGGCCGACCGAACGGCACCGGCCACCACTGCCGGCAGCTCAGGCCTCGGCCGGTGCCTTGCGCGCCGCCAGCAGCGAATACACCGTCGGCACGACGAACAGCGTGAAGAAGGTGCCAAGCAGCAGTCCGCCGACGATGACCCAGCCGATCTGCTGGCGCGACTCCGCCCCGGCGCCGGTGGCGAGGGCGAGCGGCACGGCGCCGAGAACCATGGCGCCGGTCGTCATGAGGATGGGGCGCAGGCGCAGGAAGGCCGATTCGATGACCGCCTCCTTGATCGCCAGGCCCTTTTCCTGCAACTGGTTGGCAAATTCGACGATCAGGATGCCGTGCTTGGTAATCAGCCCGACCAACGTGACCAGGCCGATCTGGCTGTACACGTTGAGCGTGCCGCCGGCCAGCCAGAGCGCGAGCAGCGCGCCGGCCATCGACAGCGGCACGGTCAGCATGATGATGAGGGGGTCGCGGAAGCTTTCGAACTGGGCGGCCAGCACGAGGTAAATGAAGGCCAGCGCCAGGCCGAAGGTAAACGCCAGCGATGACGACGATTGGCGGAATTCCCGCGACTGGCCGTTGTAGTCGGCGGCGTAACCCGGCTTGAGCACCTGGTTGGCAACGCCGTCCATGAAATTCAGCGCCTCGCCCAGCGTGTAGCCCGGCGCCAGGTTGGCGGTAATCGTCACGGCGCGGCGCTGGCCGAAGTGGTTGAGTTCGCGCGGGCTGATCGTCTCCCGGACATCGACCAGGTTTTCCAGAGAAATCATGCTGCCGTCGCGGCTGCGCACGTAGATGTCGCGGATATCCTCGGGATTGCGTCGTTCGGCTTCGGCGACCTGGACGATCACGTCGTACTGCTCGCCATCGCGCTTGAAGCGCGTGACCTGGCGGCCGCCGAGGAAGGTTTCCAGCGTCCGCCCGATGGTGTCGACCGGCACACCCATGTCGGCTGCCTTGTCGCGCCTGACGTCGACCGACAGCTCCGGCTTGTTGAGTTTGAGGTCGGTATCGACGTTGGTCAGCGACGGATTCTTCGCCACTTCGGCGAGGATCTCGCCGGTCACCTTCTGCAACTCCTCGTAGGGTGCGGCGGTGACGACGACGAAATTGACCGGCCGCTCACGCGGACTCTGGCCGAGCGACGGCGGCGTGATCGGGAAGGCCATGACGCCGGGAATAGCGGCGAATTTGGGGAACAACTCCTTGGCGATTTCCGGCGAACGGCGGCTGCGCTCGTTCCAGTCGGTCAGGCCGAGAATGGAAATCCCCTGGCTCACCGTCGGGTTGCCGGCCACCACGAAGTAGCGTTCGGCATCCTTGGTCTGGCTGTAAATGGCCTCAATCTGGCGGGCGTACTTCTCGGTGTAATCGAGCGTCGCCCCCTCCGGCCCGAGGAACATGCCGAAGATGATGCCGCGGTCCTCGACCGGCGCCAGTTCCGACTTGAGCGCCTTGAGCAGCAGGCCGCACGAGGCGGCGACGATGACGAAGCCGACGAGCACGATCCAGCGCCGGTTGAGCGATGCGGTCAACACCCGCTTGTAGCCAGCATTGAGCCAGTTCAAAAAGCCTTCGACCAGCATGAAGGCCTTGCCGTGCTTCTCTTCATGCTTGAGCAGCGCCGAGCACATCATCGGCGACAGGGTCAGCGCGACGAAGCCGGAAACCAGAACGGCACCGGCCAGGGTCAGGGCGAATTCGATGAACAGCTTGCCGGTGCGCCCGGTCATGAAGGCGACCGGGGCGTAAACCGCGGCCAGGGTCAGCGTCATGGCGACCACCGCGAAGCCGATTTCCTTCGATCCCTGCAAGGCCGCCTGCATCCTTGGCATGCCGGCCTCGATGTGGCGGTAGATGTTTTCGAGGACGACGATGGCGTCATCGACGACGAGGCCGATGGCCAGCACGAGTGCGAGCAGGGTCAGCGTATTGATCGTGAAGCCGAGCGCGAACATGACACCGAAGGCGCCGATCAAGGACACCGGAATGGTCACCAGCGGAATCAGCGTCGCCCGCAGATTGCGCAGGAAGAAGAAAATGATGGCGAGCACAAGCAGGATGGCCTCGGCTATGGTCTTGAATACCGACTCGATCGAGCGGTCGATGAACACCGAGGAGTCGTAAGACAGGTTGGCGCTCATGCCTTCCGGCAATTCGCTGGTGATTTTCGGCAACTCGGCGCGCATGGCCTTCGACAATTCAAGCGGATTGGCCGTCGCCTGCTTGATGATGCCGAGCGCCACAGCCGAACGCCCCTTGAAGCGCACGGCACTGCGTTCTTCGGCAGCGCCAATGGCAACCCGACCGAGATCGCGGATACGGACCGGATAGCCGTTGACCGTCTTGACCACAACCTCGCCAAATTCCTCCGGCGTCTTGAGATCGGTATTGGCCACCACGGAAAATTCGCGTTCGCGGCTCTCGATGCGGCCGGCCGGCACCTCGACGTTCTGCTTGCGCAAGGCATCCTCGACATCGGCCGGCGTCAGCTGGTAAGCCGCCAGCCGCTGCTTGTCGAGCCAGATGCGCATGGCGAACTTGCGGTCGCCGAAAACCCGCACATCGGCAGCCCCCGGCAAGGTCTGCAGGCGCGGCTTGACGATGCGCGTGGCAACGTCGGTGACTTCGAGCGCCGAATGCTTGTCGGAGGAAAAGGCGATCCAGATCACCGGGTTGGCATCGGCCTCGACCTTGGCGATGACCGGTTCATCGACCTCATCCGGCAACCTGTTGCGGACGCGGGAAACCCGGTCGCGGACATCGGAAGCGGCTGAATCGGGCGCCCGCTCGAGCTTGAAACGCACCGAAATCTGGCTGCTTTCGGCCCGCGAAATGGAAGTGATCACTTCCACACCTTCGATCCCGGCCAGCGAATCCTCAAGCGGCTTGGTGACCTGCGATTCGATGATTTCGGCCGAAGCGCCGCGATAATTCGTGTTGACCGTGACCACCGGCTCGTCGATCTTCGGGTATTCGCGCACCGGCAGCCGGTCGTAGGAAACGATGCCGAGCAGCATGATGACCAGCGACAGCACGGTCGCGAAGACCGGCCGCTTGATGCAAATATCGGAAATTTTCATTTGCTGGCTGCCGCCCCGGCTGCGGCAGCCTGCGGCGCACCTTCACCGACCGGACGCACCGCCGCGCCTTCGCGCAGTTTCAACTGGCCGGCCGTGACGACCAGGTCGCCGGCCGCCAGCCCTTCGACGACTTCAACCTGCGCCGCCCGGCGCACGCCGAGCTTGACCTTGACCAGGCTGGCCTTGCCGTCGGCCACCTTGAACACCGCCGGCTGACCGCCCGGCACGATGGCCTGCTCAGACACCATGAGCACGCCCTTGCGCTCGCCGAAGAGCAGGCGGACGCGAACGAACATGCCGGGCCGCAGCTTGCCCTTGGCGTTGTCGAGCCGGGCGCGGGCCGAAATCGAGCGGCCGTTCTGGTCCACCAGCGGGTCGATGGCGTCGAGCACAGCCTTGAAACGCTCGCCGGGCAAGGCGTCAGTCACCACCTCGACGCTCTGGCCCTTGCTGATCCGGCCAAGATAATTTTCGGGCAGCTTGAAATCGACGCGCAGCGTGGCGACATCCTCGATATTGATGAGGTCCTGACCATCCTTGAGGTAATCACCGACGCTCACATTGCGCAGCCCGACCATGCCGGTGAACGGCGCCTTGATGCGCATCCTAGCGGCCTTGGCCTCGGCCAGCTGAACGGCGGCCTCCTGCACCTTGAGCGTCGCCGCCGAGTTGTCGAGCGCCTGCTGGCTCAGGAATTTCTTGCCGACCAGTTCGACGTTGCGTTCATAGCTGCTTTTGGCCAGCGCCAGATTGGCCCGGGCCTGCAGTAACTCGGCATCCTGGATCGCCGCATCGAAGACAACGAGTACCGTCCCCTTGGCCACGATGGCGCCATCCCTGAAACCGATAGCCGCCACGCGCCCGGCGACTTCCGGGCGCAGAACAACGGACTCGTTCGATTTGAGCGTGCCGACGGCCGCCACGTCATCGGCAAAATCGCTCGCCACCACCCGGGCCACTTCCACCGCCGTCGGAAAACTGGCCGGCGCGCCCCCGGCTGCCGGCTTGGCCGGCGCCCCGTTCGGCACGGCAGGCCCGGCCGCCGGGGCGCGGTTGGCGGTGTAGGCGTAGTAGCCCAGGCCAGCCAGACCGGCCAGCGCGATGGCGATGATTCCGAAACGGGTATTTTTGTTCATGGGATTCGGCAAAAGGTCGAACTGACCGGGCAGTCAGCAATCCTCGGGATTGTAACGAACAGCCTGAAATCGCAGAAAAAAATCAGCCGTCGATACCAGACAGGAACTCAGGCAATTTCGGTGGTTGACCGCAAGACGCGCATTCCGGTTCGGTTTCTGGCTCGAAGGCCGCGTGACAGGAGCCGGCATCGCCATCCTGCCAACCCTTCTTCAAGGGCGCGACACTGACGAAAACGACGCCGGCGCGAATCATGTTGAGGTATTCCGCCACACCGCGCGACACGTCGATGATGCGTTTGCGGTGTTTGGCATGCATCCGGTCATTGACCTTGACGATGGCGCAACGGTCGTTGTCCAGGCGTCTGACCGCGAGCATGGTACCGAGCGGAAAGCGATTGCTCGCGGCGGTGAACTGCTTGACGTCGAAGCGTTCGCCGGTAGCCGTCTTGCGGCCCTGAAAGCCCCGGCCGTAGAAACTGGCGTGGCCGCGCAGGCCGGGAACGCCGTCTTCGAGCAAGTCGGCCGGGCCGAATTGAGTCGCCGGCTCAACCTGGCGCTGGACATGCCGCGCCGGTTTCTTGTTATGTTTGGATGCAGCTTTGTGCGGCGGCTTCTGGCTCGCCGCCCAGACGGTCGACGAGACATTGAGCAAAAACAGGCCGCAGACGATCATCGCCGCGACCCGCAATTGCGATTTACACCACAACAGTCTGCGCTTCGTCACCCGAGCGCGCCCGGATCTTGCCGATGCGATAAACGGCTTCGCCCTGCGCCTTCAGTTCGGCCATCGCGGCATCGGCATCAGCCACGGCAACGACGATGACCAGACCGATGCCACAGTTGAAGACGCGGTGCATTTCGTTTTCGGCGACATTGCCTTCGGCCTGCATCCAGTCGAACAGCTTGGGACGCGGCCAGGCGGCCTTTTCCAGTTCGGCGACGGTGTTTTCCGGCAACACGCGCGGCACGTTTTCGAGCAGGCCGCCACCGGTGATGTGGGCCATGCCCTTGATCGCAACCTTTTCCATCGTTGCCAGCACTTGCTTGACGTAAATGCGGGTCGGCGCCATGACGACGTCGGCCAAAGTCCGCTCGCCATCGAACTTGGCGTTCATGTCCGGGTTGGAACGCTCGATGATCTTGCGGACCAGCGAGTAGCCGTTGGAGTGGGCGCCCGAGGAAGCAAGACCGAGCACCACATCACCTGGCGCAATCGACTTGCCGTCGATAGCCTTGGATTTTTCAACGACGCCAACCGCGAAACCGGCCAGATCGTATTCACCAGCCGGGTACATGCCCGGCATTTCAGCGGTTTCACCACCGATCAGCGCGCAGCCAGCCAGTTCGCAGCCCTTGGCAATGCCGCCGACGACGGCCGCGGCGGTGTCGACATCGAGCTTGCCGCAGGCGAAGTAGTCGAGGAAGAACAGCGATTCGGCGCCGAGGACCAGGATGTCGTTGACGCTCATGGCGACCAGATCCTGGCCCACCGTATCGTGGCGATTCAGGTCGAAAGCCAGACGCAGCTTGGTGCCGACGCCATCGGTGCCGGACACCAGCACCGGCTCCTTGTAGCGCTTCGGCACTTCGAACAGCGCGCCGAAACCGCCGATACCGCCGAGCACGCCGTCGCGCAGGGTCTTCTTGGCCAGCGGCTTGATACGTTCGACGAGGGCATCGCCCGCATCGATATCGACGCCGGCATCACGGTAGGAGAGGGAAGTGTTCTGGGTCATGGTCAATTGGCGCCAAGAGGCAGCAAACGCTGCTGGAAAAAACGGCGATTTTACCCGAAACCGCCAAGCTCCCCTAACCGGCCGGCCAACCCCGCTATGCCGGCGATTTGGCAGAATATGCCGATTGCCACGGTCAACCGGAAAAACCGGCCAAAAATGAAATCTGCGAGTTAAGGCATCGTCGCCATGAATCTACGAAGCCTCAGGCACTATGTCAGAATTCTGAAATCCCTAATTCCAGAACTCGCCAAGTCGCTCTTCAAACAAACGGCAATCCTTACAAAGTTTCAGCGCAATTCAGCCCGACCTTTTCTGACAAAAGTTTTTATGCCACTAAGGAGCCGAGAAACAATAACTTGAACATTCTGGCTGTGCTGGCGGGCGCGCTGCGGCGTTGCCTGTCGCTTGCAGGGAATGACCATGCGGCGCGACCGGCGCCTTGCATCGCATCCCGCCAGCGCACCCCTATTTGTCCAGCTTGTTATTTCTCGGCTCCTAACCATCGTTGAAATCATCAAGCAAGCCGATCAGGGCCTGTCCTCGCCCTTCCTGTGTCGTGGCAACGATGGCGCACTGTATTTCGTCAAGGGCCGAGCCAGTGGGCGCGCCAGTTTGTGGGCGGAGTGGCTGGCTGGTCATTTGGGGCAGGCCTTCGGTCTGCCAATTCCACCCTTTTGCATTGCCGAAGTGCCGGCGGCCTTGATTCGCGAATGCCCGCCGGAGTTGCGCCCACTGGGGATCGGCCCGGCCTTCGCTTCGCGCAAGGTCAAGGATGTTCAGTGGCTGGAATTGGCTGGCACCCCCCGCATCAATAAGGCCTTGCAGCGCGATGCCGTTTTCGGCGACCTGGCCGAACAGGCGCGCTACGCCGACCGGATGACGACGGCGCTTTCGGTCTGGGATGAAGCTTGCGATAAAGTTCCACTCGAATGGTGGTGGGAAAACGATGAGCAGGACCTTCCCGCCCGCTTCGACCCGGTAGCCGCTTGCACCTTGGCGGCGCGTTGTGCAACCCCTGACTTCTGGAGGACGCTATGAGCTTGTTTACTTGCCGCTACGCGGTCGTGCAGTTCCTTCCCTATGCAGAAACAGGGGAGTTCGCCAACGTGGGCGTGGCCTTGCTTTGCCCGGAGCGCGGCTTTTTCGGCTTCCGCCTGCAAAACGCTCGGCGGACGAAACGTATCACCGGCTTTTTCGAGCGCCTGGACCCCGCTGTATATGTGCGGGCGCAGGGGTTTTTCGAGCAGGAGTTGGCGCGCGTCAAAACGCTGCTGGACAACGAAGTTTTTCCGCGCGCCGACGCCGAGGCCGCCCGCCAGCTATTTGCCGCGCTGATCCATCCGCGCGAGGCCATCGTGCGCTTTGCACCGGCGCGGGCAATTTTGACCGCCGACCCGATGCTGGAACTCGATACCCTGTTCGGCCGTTACATAGAACACGATTTCGCGACTCCAGAACACCGCGAGGAAGTTCTGAAGAAGCGCATCGGCCAATTGTTGCGCGCCTTGCCACTGACCAAGCCATTCCAGGCCCATACCATCGCCGATGACGACACCCGCGCCCGCTTTCCGTTTGTGCTGCTCGACAACGGCCAGCCGGTCAGGGCCATCAAGCCGCTTTTTCTGGCGCAGGATGAACCGTTCAAAGTTTTCGAGCACGCCGATTTGTGGGTGCCGAAACTGCGCCGCTTGCAAGCACGCGGCCTGTTGCCCGAGGCCACGCTGATTTCCACCGTAGCACCGGCCGAGGACAGCAAGTGCTTCAAGGCGTTTGCCGAGGTTCGCGCCGAGTTGCTGGGCATGCGCTTGCAGACGGTTCCCACCAACGACGAAATGGCGATTCGGCAGTTTGCCATGGCGCAGTAATTTGGCTGAAAGCGAGCAAGCGGAGGCAACTGTCAAATACAATTTGACAGTTCAAAACGAAGGTAGCAGAAGCGTTCAGAAAAAAACCACGGTCCACGACCGCCAATAGTCATCGCGGTTGGCGCCACGGACTCGCCATATACCGCCGAACACGCTTTTTCCGAATGCCCACGGTCAACCGGAAAAAACGGCCAAATTTCAAATCGCGGGCTGCACCCGGGAAGACCGCCGGCCGCTCTGCTAAAATCGCCGGTTCGAATTTCCGGCGCCGGCGGCGCTGCTCCGTGGAGAAAACGCTATGTACCAGTCCCCCCTCATCCAGGATCTGCACGATCGCGGCCTGATCGCCCAGATCACCGACGCTGCGGCGCTCGACAAGCTGCTGACTGAGGCATCGGTGACGCTCTATTGCGGCTTCGACCCGACGGCGGACAGCCTGCACCTCGGCCACCTGGTGCCGGTGCTCATCCTCAAGCGTTTCCAGGAAGCCGGCCACCAGCCGATCGCGCTGGTCGGCGGCGCCACCGGCATGATCGGCGACCCGAGTTTCAAGGCCACCGAGCGCAAGCTCAACACGCCGGACGTGATCGCCACCTGGGTCGACAAGATTCGCGGCCAGGTCGAGCCCTTCCTCCAGTTCGACGGCGCCAACGCCGCCATCATGGCCAACAACTACGACTGGTTCGGCGGCATGAACTGCCTCGAATTCATGCGCGACATCGGCAAGCATTTCTCGGTCAATGCCATGATCAAGAAGGAATCCGTGCAGCAGCGCCTGACCCGCGAAGACCAGGGCATTTCCTACACCGAGTTTTCCTACAGCCTGCTCCAGGGCTACGACTTCGCCGAACTCAACAAGCGCTACGGCTGCGTGCTGCAGATCGGCGGCTCCGACCAGTGGGGCAACATCGTCGCCGGCACCGATCTGACGCGTCGCCTGCACCAGCAACACGTCTTCGGCCTGACCCTGCCGCTGATCACCAAGGCCGACGGCACCAAGTTCGGCAAGACCGAATCCGGCGCCATCTGGCTCGACCCGAAGAAGACCTCGCCCTACGCCTTCTACCAGTTCTGGCTCAACACCAGCGACGCCGACGTCTACAAGTTCATGAATTTTTTCACCTTCCTGCCGGTGAGCCGCATCGCCGAGATCGAAGCTGCCGACCAGGCCAGCGGTGGCAAGCCCGAAGCCCAGCGCATCCTGGCCGAGGAAGCCACCCGCCTGGTGCACGGCGAAGTGGCGTTGATGGCCGCCCGCCGCATCACCGACAGCCTCTTCCACGGTCAACTGGAAAATTTGACCGAAAACGACCTTGAACAACTGGCCCAGGACGGCATGCCCGGCGTGCAGATCGACAAATCCGCTGGAAGCCTGATCGACGCCCTGGTCGCCGCCGGCCTGGCCAAGTCCAAATCCGAAGCCCGCACCTTCATCCAGAGCAGCAGCGTCGCCATCAACGGCAACAAGGCCGAGGGGCTGGACCACCAGATCGCCGACGACGAGCGCCTCTACGGCCGTTTCACCATCCTGCGCAGGGGCAAAAAGAATTACGGCCTGATTAGCTGGCGATAAGCCACGACACCCCGAAATACGGGGTGCGGCCCAAGGCGCGCCGAGGCTTGGAATCCGCCGCGCGACACTGTCGGAAAGCCTTACATCCATCGCTGCAACGCACGGCAGGCAAAGGGCGAATACCTGATGGAATGGGGTGCCTGCCATGCTAGCCTGATTATTGCTTGAACCATCACCATCACCTCTTGGAGGAGATCATCATGTCGGGCGGCCTGTGTATGCGCGCTGTATCCAGATGTTACAGCGCGTAAATTGCCTCAACCTTCAGGATTTCCGGTCGTTATCTCACTTGCGGAAGCCGTTTTCCGCAAAAAGTCAGCCGAGGAGATGCACCATGTCCTACTTGAACCAAGCTCAGATACGTTCCCTTGCCGGCACGGCAGCATCCGCCGCGGCCTATCTGGACACCTGCGACAGCGGCGCGCAATTCGCCCGGCTCGACCCCACTTACTACCAGGCATGCGCCCGCTTGCTGACCACCATCTTTGCGGTAATTGATGCGCAAGTAGCCTTTTCCGACCTGCTGAGCCAGTCTCCGGCGGCCCGCAACACACTCGAATGCTTGCAGATGGAACGCCAGATCCGGAGCAGTTGCGCTGGCTACTATCCACAGCTGGCTGCCATTCTCCAACGAGCGGCAGTGTAGACAAGCCCGCTCAGCGGCCTCCTGCACGGGGCAACGATGCCTTGATCCGGAATTGCCGCTTCGCCTGAAATCAGCGCCGTCGTCGGGAGCAATGCTAGAATTTCGGCCCCGTTCTCATTCCCTGTCCCGATGCGCCAGCTGATTCTCGATTTGCTGCCCGAAAGCTCGCCCACGCTGGACAACTTCGTCGCCGGCAGCAATGCTCAACCGCTGGCCCTGCTCACCGAATGGCTGGCCGGAACACGCCCCGACACCTCGTTCTGCCTGTGGGGCGAAGCCGGCTCGGGATGCTCGCATTTGCTGCAGGCGAGCGGCTTTGTTTATGTCGATGCCGCCCTCGACCCGGCGCTGAAAAGCGTGCCAACTGCGGATCAATTGGCCATCGATCACGTTGAAAACCTGGATGAAACCGGCCAGATCGCCCTCTTCAACCATTTCAACCGCCTGAAAATGGCCTCCGGAATGCTGTTGACCGCAGCAGCGCAGCCACCGGCCCACCTCACGCTGCGCGAGGACCTGCGCACCCGCCTCGGCTCCGGCCTGATCTGCCGCCTGCAACCGCTGTCCGATGCCGAAAAGGCCGAAGCACTGGCCACTCAGGCCAAAGAACGCGCCCTCAAGCTGACGCCGGAAATCATCGACTACCTGATGCGCCACGCCCCGCGCGACATGCGCACGCTATCGGCCATCATCGTCGCCCTCGACCAATACACGCTGGAACAAAAGCGCGCCGTCACCCTGCCGCTGCTGCGCGAACTGCTCAACCAGGAAGCCAACGCATGAATCTCGCCCTCTTCGACCTCGACAACACCCTGCTCACCGGCGATTCCGACTTCGAGTGGGCGCAGTTCCTGATCAGCAAAGGCGTCGTCGACCGCGAATTGCAGGAAGCGAAAAACATCCAGTTCTACGAGCAATACAAGGCCGGCACGCTCGACATCTACGCGTTTCTGGATTTCCAGCTCGCCCCGCTGGCCCGCCATTCGCGAGAGGAACTCGATGCCTGGCACAGCGAATACATGGCCCGCCACATCCTGCCGATCATCGGTGCGCCGGCCCGGGCGCTGGTCAACCGGCACCTTGAGGCCGGCGACCTGTGCGCCATCGTCACCGCCACCAACAGCTTCGTCACCGGCGCGATTTGCCGCGAATTCGGCATTCCACACCTGATCGGCACCATTCCCACGGTCAACCCGAAAAATGGTCGATTTTCAGGATCGCCCTCCGGCACGCCATCCTTCCGCGAAGGCAAGACCGAACGCGTCGAAGCCTGGCTCGAATCGCTCGGCCTGTGGTGGGGCAGCTTCGCCGACAGTTTTTTCTTCAGCGACTCGCACAACGACCTGCCGCTGATGACCAAGGTCAGGACGCCGGTGGCCGTCGATCCGGACGACAAGCTGCGCGCCCATGCCAGTCAAATGGGCTGGAAAATCATTACTTTGCGGTAGAATCCGCCTTTTCCCGCACGACTAGAGAAAATAGGAAAATAGGGGACAGACCCCGATTTCCTGAAGTGCGGAAATCGGGGTCTGTCCCCTATTTTATCCAACGGTAATACGTGATCCGCAAATTCATTTCCCGCGTTTTCAGCGGCAAGAAGCCCAAGGCCGGCAAGCACGAACCGGCCGTCATCCCCGTCTCCAGCCACGGCATCACCCGCGACCGCATCAGCAGCGGCAGCCGGCGCGTTTGCGAAACCCTGCAGGGTCACGGCTTCAAGGCCTATGTCGTCGGCGGCGCCGTGCGCGATCTGCTGATCGGTGCCGAGCCGAAAGACTTCGACATCGCGACCAACGCAACGCCCGAAGAAGTCCGCCGTGCCTTCCGCCGCTCGCGCATCATCGGCCGCCGCTTCCAGATCGTGCACGTCATGATGGGCCAGGAAACGCTGGAAGTGACCACCTTCCGCGGCATGCTCGACGAAAAGACGAAAACCGACGAACACGGCCGCGTCCTGCACGACAACGTTTTCGGCAGCCACGCCGACGATGCCGCCCGCCGCGAGTTCACGGCCAATGCGCTGTATTACGACCCGGCGACCGAAGCCGTCATCGACTATCACCACGGCGTCGGCGACCTCAAGCAGAAGACCCTGCGCATGATCGGCGAGCCGCGTGCCCGCTACCGCGAAGACCCGGTGCGCATGCTGCGCGCCGTCCGCCTCGCCGCCAAGCTCGGACTCATGATCGACCCGGAAGCCAGGAAGCCCATCCGCGAAATGGCCGACCTGCTCGAAAACGTGCCGGCCGCCCGCCTCTTCGACGAAATGCTCAAGTTGCTGACCTCCGGACACTCGGTCAAATGCATCACCCAGCTCCGTGACGAAGGCCTGCACCACGGTCTGTTGCCGCTGCTCGACGTCATTCTCGAACAGCCGATGGGCGAGAAGTTCGTCATGCTCTCGCTGAAAAACACCGACGACCGCATCCGCCAGGAAAAAAGCGTGTCGCCCGGTTTCCTGTTCGCCACACTGCTCTGGCACGAAGTGCTGGCCCACTGGGAACAGCTCAAGGCCAAGGGCGAGGCGAAAATTCCGGCGCTCTATCAGGCAATGGATACGGTCATCGACGTGCAAGGCGAAAAGCTTGCCATCACGCGCCGCATCGCCGGCGACATCAAGGACATCTGGTCCCTGCAACCGCGCTTCGATGCCCGTGCCGGCAAGCGCCCCTACGCCCTGCTCGAACAGCCGCGCTTCCGCGCCGGTTACGACTTTCTCGTCCTGCGCGCCGAATCCGGCGAGATCGACATGGAACTGGCCGAGTGGTGGACGCGCTTCCAGAAGGTCGATGGCGAAGAGCGCGCCGAAATGCTGCAACCCGAGCAGGCCGGTGACAAGAAGCGTCGCCGTCGCAAGAAAAAACCGGCCGCCGAAGGGTGCTCGCCCAACCCCGCCGAATGAACACTGCCTACGTTGCGCTGGGCGCCAATCTCGGCGACCCGGCAGCTACCGTGCTGGCCGCTTTCGCCGCCCTGGCCAACCTGCCGGAAAGCCGTGTCGTTCATAGCTCCTCGCTGTACCGGACAGCACCGGTCGGGATCACCGATCAGCCCGAATTCGTCAATGCGGTGGCCGAACTGGAAACCACGCTGGCCCCGGAAGCCCTGCTCGAGGCGCTGTTTGACATCGAGCAACGCTTCGGCCGCATCCGCGCCGAAAAGAACGGTCCGCGCACGCTCGACCTCGACCTGCTGCTCTACAACGACCAGTTCATCGACCTGCCGCGCCTGACCTTGCCGCACCCGCGCCTGCATCTGCGCGCCTTTGTGCTCTACCCGCTGGCCGAAATTGCGCCAAATCTGGTCATTCCAGGACGCGGCACCGTCGCCGCCTGGCTACCAGCCGTCGCCAACCAGGGCATTGCCGGCCATGAGCGTTTTCGGTTTCCACATCCCCGTGCCCTGGCAGACGGTGGTTCTGCTGGCGCTGCCTAACATCTTCATGACTTTCGCCTGGCATTCCCACCTCAAGCACCTCAACGACAAGCCGTGGTGGATCGCCGCGCTGATTTCGTGGGGCATTGTGCTGTTCGAATACTCAGCGCCAGGTGCCGGCCAACCGCATCGGCAATACCGAGCTCAGCCTCGGCCAGCTCAAGATCCTGCAGGAAGTCATCACCCTGGCCATCTTCGTGCCTTTTGTCATTTTCTACATGAACCAGCCGCTCAAGCTTGACTACTTGTGGGCGGCTCTGTGTATCCTAGGCACCGTCTATTTCGTCTTCAGGGCGTAAAACCATCATGTCTGCTCAAAGTATCACCCGCCGCCTGACCCAGGCTGATCTTGCCAAGCTTTATCAAGCCGGCGAGAAGGTCGTCATGTTCACCTGCTACGACGCCAGCTTCGCCCGTCTGCTCGATGGCGCCGGGGTCGATTCGATCCTCATCGGCGACTCGCTGGGCAATGTCATCCAGGGCCACGACACGACGTTGCCGGTCACCGTCGCCGACATCGCCTACCACACCGCCTGCGTCAAACGCGGTTCGGACCACGCCTTCATCATCGCCGACATGCCTTTCGGCAGCTATCAGGAATCGCCGGAACAAGCCTTCCGCAACGCCGTCACGCTCATGGCGGCCGGCGCCCAGATGGTCAAGCTCGAAGGCGGGCAGGAAATGGCAAAAACCGTCAAATTTCTGGTTGACCGTGGCATTCCGGTCTGCGGCCACGTCGGCCTGACGCCGCAATCGGTCCATGCGCTGGGCGGCTACAAGGTCCAGGGCAAGGGCGAAGCGGCGGCGCAAAAGCTCAAGGATGACGCGCTGGCCGTGCAGAACGCCGGCGCCACGATGATCGTCCTCGAAGCCATTCCGGCCGTGCTGGCCGCTGAAGTCACCGCCAGCCTGCACATCATCACCATCGGCATCGGCGCCGGCAAGGACTGCTCCGGCCAGGTCATGGTGCTGCACGACGCCTTCGACATCCCGCCCGGCAAGAAGGCCAAGTTCGTCAAGAATTTCATGGAAGGCGCCAGCAGCATTCACGATGCCGCCTGCCGCGCCGTTGCCGCCGTCAAGGACGGCAGCTACCCCGGCCCCGAACACACGTATTCCGCTTAAAGCCATGCAGATCATTTCCGCCATCGCCGACCTGCGCTCGGCGCTCAAGGGGCGCGGCCGCGTCGTTTTCGTGCCGACCATGGGCAACCTGCACGCCGGCCACATCAGCCTCATGGAACAGGCCCGGGGGCACGGCGATACCGTCGTCGCGTCGATCTTCGTCAATCGCCTGCAATTCGGCCCGAACGAGGATTTCGACAAGTACCCGCGCACTTTCCAGGCCGACTGCGACAAGCTGGCGGCGGCCGGTGTCGATGTCCTGTTCGCCCCGACCGAAGCCGATCTTTACCCGGAAGCACAGGAATACACGGTCGAGCCGCCGGCCATCCAGAACATTCTCGACGGCGAATTCCGCCCCGGCCATTTCCGTGGCGTCGCCACCGTCGTCCTCAAACTGTTCAACATCGTCCAGCCGCAGGCCGCCGTCTTCGGCAAGAAGGACTACCAGCAGCTCATGGTCATCCGCAACATGACGCGCCAGCTTGCCTTGCCGATAGCCATCATCGGCGGCGAAACGGTGCGCGCCGAGGATGGCCTGGCGCTGTCTTCACGCAACGGCTACCTGAGCACCGCCGAGCGCGCCGAAGCGCCGCGCCTGTATCGGCTCCTCAACGACATCCGGGCCGCCATCCAGGCTGGCGAAACCGACACCGTCAAACTGGAAACTGCTGCCATTTCCGAGTTGACCGCAGCCGGCTGGAAAACCGACTATGTTGCAGTGCGACAACAGTCTGACCTGTCTATGCCGAAAGGCGTAAACGTCCCGCTGGTGGTGCTTGCCGCCAGCCGCCCGGGAACGACGCGGCTCATTGATAACATTGAGATTTGACGCGGCAAGAGTCTCCATAATTACGGCCGTTGACAGCCGGGCCATTGTCGTTACAATGCGCTTCCCCCAACTGTCTGGATGAGTGAAACCATGCAGAGAACAATGCTGAAATCCAAGTTGCATCGCCTCACGGCAACCCATGCCGACCTGCACTACGAGGGTTCCTGCGCCATCGATGAAGACCTGCTTGAAGCGGCAAACATCAAGGAATACGAACAGATCGATATCTGGAACGTAAACAACGGCGAACGTTTCACCACCTATGCCATCCGCGCCGAACGCGGATCGGGCGTCATCTCCGTCAATGGTTCGGCAGCCCGCCGCGCCGCACCGGGTGACATCCTGATCATCGCCACCTTTGCGGTGTATAACGAGGTCGAACTGGCCCGCCACGAACCCGATCTGATCTACGTCGATTCGCAGAACCGCATCACGCGGCACGGTCACAAGATTCCGGTACAAGCTGCCGCCTGATCGTGAAGTAGTTCAGCTTTGCTCAAAACCCGCCTCTCGGCGGGTTTTTCTTTTGTGTACAATGCACTACAAAAATTCACACAAATAATGGAGACAAACCATGGGCATTGCTTTCGCCAAGACCCCGAAGGGGCATGACGAAATCACCACGAAGGCTGGCGGGCTGTCGCCGCGCGTGCGACGGGTGCTGATATTCATTGATGGAAAAAGGACGGTCGACGACCTGCGCGGCATGCTGCAGTCGGACGACTTGCAGCACACGCTGGGCATGCTCGAGGAAGAGGGTTACATCGAACTGGCCAGCGTCACCAACGCTGCCGGGAAGCCCGTTGCACCCCAAGTGCCGCTGGCGTCGATCACGGCATTCGGCGAACTGCCGGCCAGCCCCGATCCGGTTCGCCTGCAAAAGGCCCGCAATTTCATGAGCAACACGCTCAATGCCTTCGTCGGCGCCCTCGGCAACAGTTCCCTGCTCGACCGCATTGAACAGGCGAGCGGCCATGCCGAGCTGCGTGCCATGTACGACGAGTGGTACCACGCCATCGTGATCTCACGCGAAGGCAAGCGCGAGGCCGAGGGCCTGCGCACCAAACTGCTGGCCGTCATCTGATGCGGACGGGCCGTGACTGGCCCCGTCAAATCTCAGCTTTCCGGCGTTTCGGCTACCACTTTCGCCTTGCGCGGACGTGACGGACGCCTGGCCTTGGCCGGCTTCGCCTCGCCTTCGGCGCTTGCAGCCGTTGTTACGGCAACCACGACAGGCGACTCGGCGACCGGTGCGGCAGCATCTTTTGCCGCATCCGTCTTGCGCGGACGGCGAGTGCCGCGACGCGGCTGGCTTTCGGTCTTTTCTGCCGGAGCGGCTTCGCTCGCCACAGGCTGCGGCTGGCTTTCGGCCAGCAAGCTGACTGGCGTTGCATCGAATGCCGGCTCGACCGGCTCGCTCACCGTCCGCTCCCGACCATTGCGCGAACGCCGGCCACCCCGTCGGCGGGCGTTGCCGGCGGTTTCCGGCTCGTTTGCCGGCGATTCCATTTTTGGCTCATTTTCCGGGTTGACCGTAGGAATCGGTTTCACCGGCAACTCGGCGCCGGCTTCGGCTTCACCTTCACCCGAAGCCGTTCGGCCCTGCCCACGGAAGACGAAGGCGCCCTTGTCGTCGCGACCAAAGCCGAGCTGGCCCCGGCTGGCGGCTTCTTCGAGCAGGTTGCCGAAGGTCCGGAAGCCGTAATAGCTTTCGTTGAAACCCGGATTGCGGCGTTTGACGACCTCCTTGAGGACCGAGGCCCAGATGCGTTCGCTTTCGCCGCGGTCGGCCATGAGGTCGACGAAGGTTGCCGAAACGATATCGACCGCCTTGGCTTTCCGCTCTTCCTGCTTCTGGCTGCGCTTGGCTTCTTCTTCCGGCGAGCGCTTGGGCGCTTCGCGGTCGCGCCGCGCGTTGCCACGGCCTTCGCGGTCACGGACGAGGTCGTCGTAGTAGATGAATTCGTCGCAATTGGTAACGAGCAGGTCGGAACACGATTGCTTGACGCCGACGCCGATGACCTTCTTGGCATTTTCACGCAGTTTGGAGACGAGCGGCGAGAAATCGGAATCGCCGGAGATGATCACGAAGGTATCGACGTGGGCCTTGGTGTAGCAGAGGTCGAGGGCATCGACGACCATCCGGATGTCGGCCGAGTTCTTGCCGGACTGGCGGACGTGGGGGATTTCGATGAGTTCGAAATTGGCTTCGTGCATGGCCGACTTGAAGGCCTTGTAGCGATCCCAGTCGCAATAGGCTTTCTTGACGATAATGCTGCCCTTGGCGAGCAGACGCTCGAGAATCGGCTTGATATCGAACTTCTCGTAATTGGCATCGCGGACACCAAGGGCAACGTTTTCGAAATCACAAAAGAGCGCCATGCTGGCGTTGTCGTTGGCTGCGGCCATGAAATGCTTTCAACTTGAGGAGGCATGAGTATACCGCCGACGCCGCTCGCTCCGATGTTTCAACCTTGAAACCTCAGTTGACCGCTTATCCAGCCTTGGCCAGCCGCCTGAATACAGGCCTTTGCGCCTTCGAGGCGATTCACCCCTTGGCTGACAGCGCGACGTGGCCGCTGGCACGCCTGGTCGGGCGCCCGGCTT
>JAUYEI010000121.1 GCA_030691385.1 Azonexus sp. | reverse complement strand
TGTCCATCGGCTCGCAGATTACGATCCACGCTTCCTCCCCACGCTCGGTCACCCTCACGCAGTTGCGCTTCACTTCGTTCGTCGTGATCAACTTACGGCGGGACTTGCACCCGCAGGAGTGCGCCCATGCTGGGCGCACATAGCAAAACGCCCCGACTGGCGGGGCGTTTTATTGAAACACTTCACTGCGTCATCAGAGCGAACGTAGCAGCGCGTAGGCGCACAGCGACATGATGACCTGCGGAAAGATGCCGAGGAAGGCAACAGCCAGGCCATTGGCAGAAATCAGGATGCGCATGTCCATCGGCGCGGCAAACGGGGTGTCGTCCGCCGGTGCATCGAAGTACATGACCTTGACGACACGCAGGTAGTAGAAGGCGCCGATCAGCGAGAAGAGCACGGCAACGATGGCCAGCCACATGTAACCGGCGGCGACGACGGCCTGCAGCACGGAGAACTTGGCGAAGAAGCCGATGAAGAAGGGCACGCCAGCCATCGAGAACATCAACATGAGCATGATGCCGGCGAACCACGGGCTGCGCTTGTTGAGTCCCTTGAAGTCTTCGATTTCCTCGGCTTCGAAACCGGCACGCGACATGAGCAGGATCATGCCGAAAGTACCGGCGCTCATCAGTACGTAGGCGATAACGTAGAACATGGCCGAGCTGTAGGCGTTCAGCGCGTAGCGGGCATCGCCGCTGACGACGCCGGTGACGATACCGAGCAGCATGAAACCCATGTGCGAGATGGCGGAGTAGGCCAGCATGCGCTTGAGGTTGGTCTGGGCGATGGCGGCGAGGTTACCGATGGCCATCGACAGCACGGAGAGGATGATCAACATGGCCTGCCAGTCGGCTGCCATGGTGATCAGGCCATTGACCAGCAGGCGCATGACGATGGCGAAGGCGGCCAGTTTCGGGGCAGAACTGATGAGCAGCGTGACCGAGGTCGGCGCGCCGTGATAGACGTCCGGAATCCACATGTGGAACGGCACGACGCCGAGCTTGAAAGCAAGGCCGGCAACCAGGAAGACCAGGCCGAAGACCATCACGCTCTTGTTGACGCCGCCGCCGTACAGGCGCTCGGCAATGCCGGTGATTTCCAGCGTCCCGGTCGCCCCGTAAATCATCGACATGCCATAGAGCAGCAGGCCGGAAGCCAGCGCGCCAAGGACAAAGTATTTCATCGCCGCTTCGGTGGACTGCACGGAGTCGCGGTTCATGGCGACCATGGCATAGAGCGACAGGGAGAGCAGCTCGAGACCGATGTAGATGGTCAGGAAGTGATTGGCGGAGATCATGACCATCATGCCGAGTGTCGCGAACAGCGCCAGCACGTAGTATTCGCCCTTGTTCATCGACTCGCGATCGATGATGTAGCCGCGCGAATAGAACATGACGATGACCATGGTCATGTACAGGAAGAGCTTCAGCAGATCGGACATCAGATCGTCGACGAACATGTTGCTGAACGTGTAGGTAATCTCGCCGGTGCTCGTCGCGAACTGAATGGCGGCACAACCGATCAGGGTTAGCTGGGTCAGCACGAAGGTCACGGTGCGACGGCTATCCTTGACCAGCAGATCGATCATCAGGATGGCCAGCGCCATCACCGCCAGAAAGATTTCCGGTGCAGCGGGCAGAAGATTGGGGACAACGAAATTGTCGAACATATCGGCTACCGTTTATTGAATCTTGCTGATGGCGACATGACGCAACAGGTCATTGACCGAGGCGTGCATGACTTCCGTGAAAGGCTGCGGGTAGAGACCCATCCACAGGGTGGCAATAGCCAGGATGCCAAGGATGGCAAACTCGCGCATATTG
Organism: Azonexus sp.; assembly: GCA_030691385.1. Taxonomy (GTDB): domain Bacteria; phylum Pseudomonadota; class Gammaproteobacteria; order Burkholderiales; family Rhodocyclaceae; genus Azonexus. The sequence continues at coordinate 42,274 of JAUYEI010000121.1, read as the reverse complement.
ATGTCGCTCAGTTCTTCGACGTGATGATTGGCCACGTCGCCGAAGATCACGCGCTTGTACATCCACAGCGAGTAGGCGGCACCGATGACCATCGAACTGGCAGCAGCGAAGGCAACCCAGAAGTTGAACTTGACGGCACCGAGAATGACCATGAATTCACCGACGAAGCCGGAAGTGGCCGGCAGACCGGCGTTGGCCATGGTAAAGAGCATGAACAGCGCGGCGAACTTCGGCATCTTGTTGACCACGCCGCCGTAATCGGCGATCTGGCGGCTATGCACGCGGTCGTACATGACGCCGATACAGAAGAACATCGCGCCTGACACAAAACCGTGCGAGACCATCTGGACCAGCGCGCCTTCGACGCCCATGGGGCTGAACATGAAGAAGCCGAGCGTCACGAAGCCCATGTGAGCGATCGACGAATAGGCCACCAGTTTTTTCATGTCTTCCTGAACCAGCGCGACGAAACCGATATAGACAACAGCAATCAGCGACAGGGCAACAATCAGGCCGGACAGTTCATGCGAGGCATCCGGCAGGATCGGCAGCGAGAACCGCAGGAAACCGTAGGCACCGAGCTTCAGGGCAATGGCAGCCAGCACGATGGAACCACCGGTAGGGGCTTCAACGTGGGCATCCGGCAACCAGGTATGGACCGGCCACATCGGCACCTTGACCGCAAAGGCAATCAGGAAGGCGAGGAACAACCAGATCTGGGCGCCGAGACCGATGGGCAGCTTGTGCCATTCGAGAATCGAGAAACTGCCACCGGACTGAATGAACAGATACATCAGCGCGATCAGGAAAAGCAGCGAGCCGAACAGGGTGTAGAGGAAGAATTTGAAGGCCGCATAGACGCGGTTCGGGCCGCCCCAGACACCGATGATCAGATACAGCGGGATCAGCGAAGCTTCGAAGAAGACATAGAACAGCACGCCATCAAGCGAGGTGAAGATGCCGTTCATGAGACCGGACATGATCAGGAAAGCCGCGTTGTACTGGGCGACCTTGGTCTGGATCACTTCCCAGCCGGCGGCAACGACGATGATGGTGATGAAGGCATTCAGCACCACGAACAACATCGAGATGCCGTCCACCCCGAGGTGATAATTGATGTTGAAGCGCGGAATCCAGCTCTTCAGTTCAACGAACTGCATGCCACCGTTGGCAATATCGAAACCGGTCCACAGCGGAATCGTGACCAGGAAAGCGGCAACCGCGCCGATCAGGGAAAGCATTCTTGCCAGCGGTGCGTTCCGGTCGCCACCAGTGGATAACACCACCAGGCCAGCGAAAATCGGAATCCAGATTGCGAGAGATAGCAACGGGTAAGTCGACATGTTATTCCTTGCTTTTCTGTGAACTATTCACGCTTAGGCGCGGTTGATCCACAGGGTCATCAGCACGAAGAGGCCGATGATCATGGTGAAAGCGTAGTGATAGACGTAACCGGTCTGGAACAGGCGGGTTACGGAGGCAATCCAGCCAACGACCTTGGCCGAGCCATTGACGATCAGCCCGTCAATGATGGCAACATCGCCGCCACGCCACAGCACCTTGCCAAGAAGGCGGGCGCCGCCGGCGAATACGACCTCGTTGAATCTGTCAAAGTAGTACTTGTTCTCAAGCAGGGCATGAATGGCCGAGAAGCGACGCTGAATGGCAGCCGGGATGTCGGGGCGCTTCATGTAGAAGAACCAGGAGAGCACCACGCCGGACAGGGCCAGAATGAAGGGCAGGGTTGTCAGTGAATGCAGGCCCATGGCGACGGCGCCGTGGAAATGCTCGGACAGATGCGCCATGGCCGGGTGGGCGTGGTGATCAATGAAGATAACGCCCTTGAAATAGTCACCGAAGACCATCGGACCGATCGCGATAAAACCGATGACAACCGATGGAATGGCCAGCAACACGAGCGGCAGCGTGACAACCCAGGGCGTTTCATGCGGCTTCTGTCCCGGCGCCAGGCCGTGATGATGGTCGTGGGAGGTTTCTTCGTCATCATGGTCGCCTTGGTGCTCGTGATGATGCGCATCGTCAGCCTTGCCGAAACGCTCTTCACCGTGAAAGACCAGGAAATACATGCGGAACGAGTAGAAAGCAGTCACGAACACACCGGCGAGCACGGCGAAGTAAGCGAAGCCCGCCCCCGGAATGTGCGACAGGGCAACGGCTTCGATAATCGAGTCCTTCGAATAGAAACCGGACATGAAGGGCGTACCGATGAGGGCCAGCGAACCGATGAGCGAAGTAATCCAGGTAATCGGCATGTACTTGCGCAGACCACCCATGTTGCGGATGTCCTGATCATGGTGCATGCCGATGATCACCGAACCGGCGCCAAGGAACAGCAATGCCTTGAAGAAGGCGTGCGTCATCAGGTGGAAGATGGCGACCGAATAGGCCGAAGCACCGAGTGCAACAGTCATGTAGCCAAGCTGCGACAGAGTGGAATAGGCAACCACCCGCTTGATGTCGTTCTGGATGATGCCCAGAAAGCCCATGAACAGCGCAGTGATCGCACCGATAACGATAATGAAGGACAGTGCCGTGGTCGACAATTCAAACAGTGGCGACATCCGGGCGACCATGAAAATGCCCGCCGTCACCATGGTTGCGGCGTGGATCAGCGCGGAGATCGGGGTCGGGCCTTCCATTGAATCAGGCAGCCAGACATGCAACGGAACCTGAGCCGATTTGCCCATCGCGCCGATAAACAGGCAGATACAGGTTGCAGTCATCAGCGAGACGGTGGCCCACTCGCGACCGGCAAACAGATTAATCGTCGTATCGACAAGCCCTGGAGCCTTCTCGAAGACGGTGGCGTAATCAAGCGAGCCGGTGTAAGCCAGAATCAGGCCGATGCCGAGAATGAAACCGAAGTCGCCGACACGATTGACCAGGAAGGCCTTCATGTTGGCGAAAATGGCGGTCGGACGGGTGTACCAGAAACCGATCAGCAGATAGGAAACCAGACCTACCGCTTCCCAGCCGAAGAAGAGTTGCATGAAGTTGTTGCTCATCACCAGCATCAGCATGGAGAAGGTGAACAACGAGATATAGCTGAAGAAGCGGTTATAGCCGGGATCTTCCTGCATGTAGCCGATGGTGTAGATATGCACCATCAAGGACACGAAGGTCACAACCAGCATCATCGTGGTGGTCAGGGTATCGATCAGGAAACCGACTTCGAACCTGTAATCACCACTGGTCAACCAGGTATAGACAGCACCGTTGTAGGTATTGCCAGCCAGAACATCCTTGAAGATGATGACCGAAGCGATGAAGGCGATGGCTACCCCGGCGATGGTTGCAGTATGAGCAACCCAGCGCGGAATGATGCGACAGAAGAGGCCGGCAATCATGGCACCAATCAACGGCGCCATGGGAACGAGCAGGTAGAGTTTTTGCATTTCCATGTTTAACCCTTCAGGCTGCCCAGGTCATCCACATGGATGCTCTTGAGGTTGCGGAACAGCACGATCAGTATGGCCAGGCCGATCGCCGATTCGGCAGCAGCAACGGTCAGGATGAAGAAAACGAAGATCTGACCGGAGAGGTCCTGCAGATAGTGGGAAAAAGCCACAAAATTCATGTTGACCGCTAGAAGCATCAACTCGATGGCCATCAGCAGGACGAGCAGGTTCTTCCGGTTCAGAAAGATGCCGACCACGCTGATCGCGAAAAGCATCGCGCCCAGAATCAGAAAATGGGAGAGAGAGAGAGTTAGCATTGGTTCCCCGGGGTTCAGTCTTTTTCAACCGGCATCTGCAGAACGCGCACGCGATCCTTCGCCTTGACGAAGACCTGCTGATTCGGGTTGGTATACTTGGACTTCTTCGGACCGCGGTGTGTCAGCACGATCGCCGCGATCATGCCGACGAGCAGAATGAGCGAAGCCAGCTCGAAGGGATAGACGTAATCGGTAAACATCAGCGCAGCGATACTCTTGGTATTGGAGATACCTGCCGGAAGCATGGCTTCCGCAGCCGGAATCTGGAAGTACTTGCTGCCAAGCACCAGGCTCATTTCCAGAACCATCAGCAAACCCAGCAACGCCCCAAGTGGAAGGTAATTCCAGAACCCTTGGCGAATGCGGTCGATATTGACATCGAGCATCATGACGACGAACAGGAAGAGCACCATGACCGCGCCAACATAGACAAGGATGATGGCGATCGCCAGAAATTCAGCCTGCAGCAAGGCCCAGATACCACCGCAGGTAAAGAAGGCAAGAATCAGATGTAGCGCAGCATGAACCGGATTGCGCGCAGTGATCACCCGCAAGCTGGCGAAAACCAGGATCGCAGACAGAAAGTAGAAAACGGCAGTTTGAAAATCCATTGCTAGCACCTGTTATCGGTAAGAAGCATCAAGTTCGCGATCTTTTGCGATTTGATCTTCGTAGCGGTCGCCGTTGGCCAGCAACATCTGCTTGGTGTAGTACAAATCACCGCGCTTTTCGCCGTGGTATTCAAAAATCCGCGTTTCGACCACCGCATCGACCGGACAGGCTTCTTCGCAGAAACCACAGAAAATGCACTTGGTCAGATCAATGTCGTAGCGCGTCGTGCGACGTGAGCCATCATCGCGCGGCTCGGCCTCGATGGTAATGGCCAGCGCCGGGCAGATTGCCTCGCACAGCTTGCAGGCAATGCAACGCTCTTCACCATTTGGATAGCGACGCAGCGCATGCAGACCGCGAAAACGGAAACTCTGCGGCGTTTTTTCTTCCGGATATTGAACGGTGATCTTGCGGGCAAAGAAATACTTGCCCGTGACCGACATGCCCTTCAACAATTCCTTGAGGAAGAGGCTGTTGAAGATTTCCTTCATCGAACCCATGAGTCTCTCCTCACTTCCAGATATTCAATGGCGACATCATCCAGACGCCGACAACAACCAGCCAGATCAAACAGATCGGCAAGAAAACCTTCCAGCCCAGACGCATCAACTGGTCATAGCGGTAGCGCGGAAAAGTCGCGCGGAACCACAGGAAAAGGAAGAGGATGACCGACATCTTGGCGAACAGCCAAAGAATGCCATCAGGCAGGAAACCAACCGGAGACAACCAACCACCCAGGAACAGGAGGGACGTCAGCGCCGCAACGAGAATCATGTTGGCATATTCAGCCAGGAAGAATAGCGCGAACGCCATCCCGGAATATTCAACGTGGAAGCCGGCAACGATTTCAGATTCGCCTTCGGCAACGTCAAATGGTGCCCGGTTCAGTTCAGCAGTGCCGGAAATAAGGTAGACGATGAACATCGGGAACAAGGGCAGCCAGTTCCATGAAAGGAAACTCAGGCCCCAGCCAGCGAAACGTCCCTGATCCTGAACATTAACGATATCAACCAGATTCAAGCTGTTCGACACCATCAGCACGCAGATCAGCGAAAAGCCCATGGAGATTTCATAGGAAACCATTTGCGCAGCAGAACGCATGGCACCAAGGAAAGCGTACTTGGAGTTGGATGCCCAACCAGCCAAAATAACCCCATACACCCCCATGGAGGTGATCGCCATGATGTAGAGCAGGCTGGCATCGATATTGGCGACAACCAGCGAATCCGTGAATGGAATCACAGCCCAGGCTGCCAGCGCCGGAGCAATCGCCAACATCGGGGCGATAATGAAAATACCCTTGTTGGCAGTGGTCGGTACGATAATTTCCTTCAGCAGCAGTTTCAGGCCGTCGGCAATCGGCTGTATCAGACCCCACGGACCAACCCGGTTGGGACCGATGCGAACCTGCATGTAACCAATGACCTTGCGTTCAAAGTAGGTCAAATACGCAACGCCAAGCATCAGCGGAGCAACGATCAGGAGGATTTTGAGAAGGGTCCAGACAGCCGGCCAAGCGCCGCCGAAAATCCCAAGTCCGAAGTTCATCAGTGCGTCCATTTATGCACGCTCCACGGAGATCGAGCCGAACATGTCGCCCAGCATCGCTGTGCTTGCATGTGCCGCCGAAACGCGAACACAACCGGCAGGCACATTGTTGTCGCTCTTGGCGATCAATATCGCCTCACCGGAACCCTGCTTGACGCGAACTTGCGCGCCATCGGCAACACCAACTTGTGCCAAGGTTTGCTCGTTAATGCGAGCAGTCGGAGCAACTGCATCGGCAGTCTGCTGCAGAGCTGGCGCACGACGTGCCATCGGGTCGGCAAAGTTGATCGGCACGTCGGCTATTCGTTGAAGGCCATTAGTATTGTTAACTGACAGAGCAATGCTGACATCCTGCAGGGCATTGTCGAGACCTGTGACGAACTCGACACCCTTGCCCAGCACTTCGTCGCGAATTTCTTCACTGGAGGCATAGCTGAAGCCATCGATATTCAAAACGTTACCAAGAACGCGCAACAACTTCCAGGCCGGGCGTGCATCGCCACGGGCCTTGGCCACACCGTTGAAGCTCTGGACGCGGCCCTCAATATTGATGAAGGTACCCGAGGTTTCGGTGTAAGGAGCAATCGGCAACATTACATCGGCAAACGCCAGAGCCGGAGCATGCTTAAAGCCTGACATGTAGACCACAAGGCTGGCCTGCTTCAGTGCCCCCAGAACCAGTTGCGGGTTAGCGCAATCAAATTCCGGTTCGATGCCCATCAGGACATAAGCCTTGCGCGGCTGCTCGAACATCTGGCGAGCGTTGGCTGTGGAGGAAAGTACCCGGGAAACATGGCAGCCCACGGTATTGGCGCCTTCGCCGAGAAAACCGACGGTCGCGCCGGTCAGCTTGCCAAGTTCCAGTGCCAGCGCATGCAATTGCGTGGCATCAGTGGATTGAGTCGCAACATTGCCAAGAAAGACTGCACGCTTCTCGCCATCAAACAGGCTCTGGGCAATTTTTTTACTCTTCTCACAAACGGCCGCCAACTCGACAGCAGCCGGCACTGCGACACCCTTTATCTCGGCCGCGGCCTTGACGACAGCAGCCAGCGCAACAGCCAGTCTGGCCGGTGCAACGGTTATACGGGCATGCAGATTGATCAGTTGATCGTCACCCGTCACCGACAACAGGCTGACCTTGGTGTATTTTTTGGCCGCCTGGCGCAGACGCTGAGCGATCAGCGGATGATCCTTGCGCAGGAAGGAGCCAACCACCAGAGCACCGTCGAGATCCTTGATCTCAGCTAGGCGCATGCCCAGCCACGGTGTACCGGCGCGCTTGAAATCGGAGGAAAAATCACTCTGGCGCGGACGGAAATCGATATTGCCGCTGCCCAGGCCCTTCATGACCTTGCCGAGCAGGAAGAGTTCTTCGACCGTCGAGCTTTGGGCAGCCAGTGCGGCCAGCGCATCGCCACCATGTTCGCGGGAAACATCCTTGAGGCCGTGGGCGACGTAGTCGAGGGCGACATTCCAGTCGACTTCCTTCCACTCGCCGCCCTGCTTGACCATCGGCTTGGTCAGGCGCTCTTCGGAACTCAGGGCCTGGTAGGAGAAACGCTCCTTGTCGGAGATCCAGCACTCGTTAACTTCTTCGTTCTCACGCGGCAGAACGCGCATCACGTTGTCGTGCTTGACCTGAACGACCAGGTTGGCACCGACGGAATCGTGCGGGCTGACCGACTTACGGCGCTGCAGTTCCCAGGAACGGGCGGTATAGCGGAAAGGCTTGGAGGTCAGCGCACCAACCGGGCAGAGGTCGATCATATTGCCCGACAATTCCGAGTCGACCGTACGGCCGACGAAAGTCATGATCTCGGAATGCATGTTGCGGTTGGCCATGCCGAGTTCCATGATGCCGCCGATTTCCTGACCGAAGCGAACGCAACGGGTACAGTGAATACAGCGGCTCATCTCTTCCATGGAGATCAGCGGACCGACACTCTTGTGGAAAACGACGTGCTTTTCTTCGGTGTAACGGCTCTTCATCGGGCCGTAGCCGACGGACATGTCCTGCAGCTGGCACTCGCCGCCCTGATCGCAGATCGGGCAATCCAGCGGGTGGTTGATGAGCAGGAACTCCATCACCCCCTTCTGCGCCTTGACGGCCAGTTCGGAGTGGGTAAAGACCTTCATGCCGTTGGTCACCGGCGTTGCGCAGGCCGGCAACGGTTTCGGCGCCTTCTCTACCTGCACCAGACACATGCGGCAGTTGGCGGCAATCGAAAGTTTCTTGTGGTAGCAGAAATGCGGAATGTAAACGCCCACCTGCTGCGCGGCATCCATCACCGTGCTGCCATCGGGCACTTGCGCCTTTTTGCCGTCGATCTCGATTTCTAGCATGTCGCTACCTTGTAGCCAGTTCTATCGTTACAACCCGTAGCCTGTCAGGCCGGAATCTTGTGGAAGCCACTGCCCGCCCATTGCACATCCTTGGGAACCAGACAGGTCTTGTTTTCAATGTGGTACTCGAATTCCTTGCCGAAGTGCTTGATGAAGCTCTGCACCGGGAAGGCTGCCGCATCGCCGAGCGCACAGATGGTACGACCGGCAATGTTGCCGAGCACGCTGTTCAGCAGATCGAGGTCTTCGGGTTTGCCGAGGCCGTTCTCGATACGATGGACGACCTTGTACATCCAGGCCGTACCTTCGCGGCACGGTGTGCATTGGCCGCAGGACTCTTCGTAATAGAAGAAGGACAGACGCTCCAGCGCCTTGACCATGCAGACCGTTTCGTCCATGACAATGACCGCACCGGAGCCGAGCATCGAGCCGCCCTTGCTGATCGAGTCGTAGTCCATGGTGCAATCCATGATCACTTCGCCCGGCATCACCGGGGCGGACGAACCGCCGGGGATGACGGCCTTGAGCTTGCGCCCGCCGCGCATCCCGCCACACATTTCGAGCAGGGTCGAGAACGGTGTACCGAGCGGAATCTCGTAATTGCCCGGGCGATTGACGTGGCCGGAGACCGAGAACAGCTTGGTCCCGCCGTTGTTCGCCTTGCCCAGATTCAGGAACTCTTCGCCACCCATCTTCAGAATGAACGGAATGGCGGCAAAAGTTTCGGTGTTGTTGATCGTCGTCGGCTTGCCATACAGACCGAAAGAAGCCGGGAACGGCGGCTTGAAGCGCGGCTGGCCCTTCTTGCCTTCGATGGATTCGAGCAGCGCAGTTTCTTCGCCACAGATATAGGCGCCGTAGCCGTGGTGTGCGAAGAGTTCGAAGTTGAAGCCCGAGCCGAGAATGTTCTGTCCGATGAAACCAGCAGCACGGGCTTCGTCAAGCGCCTCTTCAAAACGCTTGTATTCCTGCCAGACTTCGCCGTGCACGTAGTTGTAACCGCGGTTCGCACCCATCGCATAAGCAGCGATGGCCATGCCTTCGATGACGGCATGCGGGTTGAAGCGCATGATGTCGCGGTCCTTGAAGGTCCCCGGCTCGCCTTCGTCGGTATTGCAGACAACGTACTTGTCGCCGGGAAAAGAGCGCGGCATGAAGGACCACTTCAGGCCAGTCGGGAAGCCGGCGCCGCCACGGCCGCGCAGTACGGATTTCTTGACTTCGCTGATGACGTCTTCCTGGGTCATCTTGCTTTCCAGGATGCGCTTCAGCTGCGCATAGCCGCCACGGGCGACGTAATCCTTGAGGTGCCAGGTATTGTCGCCATCCAGGCCTTCCATCAGGACGCCGTTGATCGAACCAAGCATGGCCATTATTTGCACTCCTCAAGCAGCTTGTCGATCTGTTCCGGGTGCATGTGGCTGCACATCGAGCGGTTGTTGACGATGAAGACCGGCGCATCACCGCAGGCCCCCATGCATTCACCTTCCTTCAACGTGAATTTGCCATCCGGCGTCGTTTCGCCATAGCCGACACCCAGCTTGTGCTGCAGGTATTCGCCGGCATGGTAGCCACCCGACAGCGCGCAAGGCAGGTTGGTACAGACCGTGATCTTGTACTTGCCGACCGGCTTCAGGTCATACATGTTGTAGAAGGAGGCCACTTCGTAGGCCGCCATCGGCGGCATACCAAGGTAGTTGGCAACGGCCTCGATGGACTCGGGGGCCAGCCAGCCTTTTTCTTCCTGGGCGTGAGCGAGGCAGGCCATCGACGCCGACTGTTTTTGATCGGCGGGGTACTTGGCGACCTCGCGGGCAAACTTCTGGAGGGTTTCAGCGGAAAACATCAGCGGTCAATCTCGCCAAAAACAATATCTTGGGAACCGATAATCGTAACGACGTCGGCGATCATGTGGCCTCGGGACATCTCATCCAGACCGGCCAGGTGGACAAAGCCCGGTGCGCGAATCTTCATCCGGTAAGGCTTGTTGGCACCATCGGAAACAAAGTAGATGCCGAACTCGCCCTTCGGGTGCTCGACTGCGGCATAAGCTTCGCCGGCCGGAACATGGATGCCTTCGGTGAAGAGCTTGAAGTGGTGAATCAGCTCCTCCATGTTGGTCTTCATGTTTTCACGCGGCGGCGGCGCCACCTTGTTGTTGTCGGTGATCACCGGACCGGGATTCTTGCGCAACCAGGCGATACATTGCTTGATGATGTTGTTCGACTGGATCATTTCTTCCATGCGAACCAGGTAGCGGTCATAGCTGTCGCCATTGACGCCGACCGGCACATCGAAATTGATCTTGTCGTAAGCCGCGTACGGCTGCTTCTTGCGCAAGTCCCAGGCGATTCCCGAGCCGCGCAACATGGCGCCGGTGAAACCCATCTGCAGGGCGCGCTCCGGCGTCACGACACCGACATTGACCAGACGCTGCTTCCAGATCCGGTTGTCGGTCAGCAGGGTGTGGTATTCGGAATGATAGGTCGGGAAGCGGTTGGTGAAATCTTCAAGGAAGTCGAGCAGGGAACCGCTACGGTTCTCGTTCTTCTCGGCCGCCTTCTTGGCATTGCTCCAGGTCGATTCCTGATACTGCGGCATGCGGTCCGGCAGGTCGCGATAGACGCCGCCCGGACGATAGTAGGCAGCGTGCATCCGGGCACCGGAAACCGCCTCATAGACGTCCATCAGGTCTTCGCGCTCGCGGAAGGTGTAGAGCGCCATGGTCATCGCACCGACGTCCAGCGCATGACAGCCGATCCACAGCAGATGGTTGAGGATACGCGTCACTTCGTCGAACATCACACGGATGTACTTGCCGCGCTCCGGCACCTCGATGCCGAGCAGCTTTTCAGTGGCCAGGCAGTAAGCGTGCTCGTTGCACATCATTGACACGTAGTCGAGACGGTCCATGTAAGGCACCGACTGAACCCAAGTCCGGGTTTCGGCGAGCTTTTCGGTTGCCCGATGCAGCAGGCCGATATGCGGGTCGGCACGCTGGACGACTTCGCCATCCAGCTCAAGCACCAGACGCAGCACACCATGCGCAGCCGGGTGCTGCGGGCCAAAGTTAAGCGTGAAATTGCGGATGTCAGCCATGAGCGGTATCCCCGAAAGTGTCTTCGCGCACAACGCGCGGGGTGTTTTCGCGCGGCTCGATGGTGACCGGTTGATAGATCACACGCGCCTGATCGGGGTCGTAACGCATCTCGACGTGACCAGAAATCGGAAAATCCTTGCGGAACGGATGCCCAATGAAACCGTAATCGGTCAGAATGCGACGCAGGTCGTCATGACCGACGAAAGCGATGCCGTACAGATCGAAAGCCTCGCGCTCGAACCAGTTAACGCTACTCCAGACACCGGTAACTGAATCAACAGAAGGAAACTCGTTGTCCTCAGCGAAGACACGGACACGCAAACGCCAGTTGTGAGCAATCGAAAGAAGATGCGAAACCGCCGCGTAGCGGCGGCCTTGCCAGCAGCCATCACCGTAGGTCGAATAATCGACACCACACAGATCGATGATTTCTTCAAAATGAAGATCGGCCTCATCCCGCAATGAGGTCATCACACCGAGATAATCAGCCGCAGCGACCTCAATGGTGACCTCACCCAAAGCAAGCTTCAGCGATTTTAATTTATCGCTAAAGTGCTTTTGCAGATTTTGACTAAGCGTTTCCAGCTTGGCAGACATATCGAATCAGCCTTGGCAATTAACGAGCAATTGTGTTGGTGCGACGAATCTTGTTTTGCAACTGGATCAGCCCGTAAATCAGGGCCTCAGCAGTTGGCGGACAACCGGGCACATAGATATCGACAGGCACGATCCGATCACAACCGCGCACAACAGAGTAAGAGTAATGGTAGTAGCCACCACCGTTGGCACACGAGCCCATTGATACCACCCAACGCGGTTCGGCCATCTGGTCATAAACCTTGCGCAAGGCAGGCGCCATCTTGTTGGTCAGGGTGCCAGCAACAATCATGACATCGGACTGCCGAGGACTGGCCCGGAAAACAATACCGAAACGATCGAGGTCATAACGGGAAACCCCGGCGTGGATCATCTCAACAGCACAGCAAGCCAATCCGAAGGTCATTGGCCAGATCGAGCCGGTGCGCATGTAATTAATTAGCTTGTCAGCCGTCGTGGTGACAAAACCTTCCTGGAGGACCCCTTCAATAGCCATAACCTAACCTCATTCCCATTCCAGCGCGCCCTTGGCCCAGGCATAAACATAGCCAACGACCAGAATGGCAACGAATACGAGCATCTCGATAAAACCAAACAGCTTGATCGATTCTGTCGCAACGATGTCCTTGAAGATTGCCGCCCACGGGAACAGGAAAGCAATTTCCAGATCGAACAAAATGAAAAGGATGGCAATGAGATAGAAACGCACATCGAACTTCATGCGCGCATCTTCGAAAGCCTCGAAGCCGCACTCGTAAGGAGAGAGCTTCTCAGGATCCGGCCGGCTTGGAGCAAGAATAAAGCCCATTGCAACAGGCAACACGCCCACCGCAACCCCCACCAGAACGAACATCAGGATTGGAAAGTAGTTTTCCATGACCCGCCGCGAATATTCAGTTTTTTGTTCGAAACAGCGTACCTTACGGCCACTGCCCAGTTTTTTGGTGCCGACGGCGAGACTCGAACTCGCACAGCTTGCGCCACTACCCCCTCAAGATAGCGTGTCTACCAATTTCACCACGTCGGCACGTTTTTTGGCCACCCGGCGAGGACTCGATGCCGGACAAACCACCTTGCGTTACTTCGGTATATCTTTCGCCTTGGAACCCGCGCCCACAGGAGCCGCCAGCGATTCACCACCGGTCGAAGCTGGCGTCGAAACAGTCTGCGATTGTACTGGTTCTTGCATGACACTGCCAGTCGTTTTTGGCTTACCGGAGGCGACATACGCCAAGGTCAGGCTTGTCGCAAAAAACACCGCGGCGAGAACACCAGTAGTGCGACTGAGGAAATTGGCTGAGCCAGTGGCACCGAACAGACTACCAGAGGCGCCACTACCAAAAGCAGCCCCCATGTCAGCCCCTTTGCCATGCTGCATCAACACCAGACCAATAATGACGATCGCAACCAGAATATGGACCGTCAGAAGGAGAGAGAAAAACCAGTTCATTTGTCAGCCTATCAATTCGCCGCAAGGCAAATCTTCAGAAAATCGTCAGCAACCAAGGCAGCGCCACCGATCAAACCACCATCAATGTCGGACTGCCCAAACAACTCCACCGCATTCTGCGGCTTCACACTACCACCATAGAGAATGCGCAAACCTTCGGCAACACCCGCATCCAGCGCCGCAACCTGGGCACGAATCGCCGCATGCACTTCCTGCGCTTGCGCCGGAGACGCCGTCACCCCGGTTCCGATCGCCCACACCGGCTCATATGCAACCACCGCCGATGCCATGGCCGCCACCCCAACACGTTCCAGAACTGCTGCCAACTGCCGTGCAATCACAGTCACCGTCTTGCCTGCCTCACGCTGACCGAGCGTTTCGCCGACACACAAGATCGGCACTAGAGCAGAGCTTTGAGCCGCCTCAAACTTGGCGGCCACAACAATCTCCGTCTCGCCGAACAATGCACGTCGCTCGGAATGCCCGACCAGCACGTAGCGACACCCGAACTCAGCCAACATCGAAGCCGAAACCTCGCCGGTAAACACACCGGAAGCATGTTCGCTGACCGACTGCGCCCCCAAAGCAACGACAGAGCCGGCCAGTGCCAATTGCGCCTGAGCGAGGTACGGATAAGGCGGGAAAACAGCCACCTCACAAGCCAAACCGGATGCCGCCGCCGTAATACGCGCCAGCAATGTCGAATTTTGCTGTAATGCGCCGTGCATCTTCCAGTTACCAGCAACGAGCTTTTTACGCATGGGCTAGACGATTCTGTTGGCGAAAAACCTTCGGATTATAGCGACTCGTCGTTTTTTCGGTCAATACGATTTGACATATACGATGATTTATTGCGTCGACTCCCGCACGATACTAGCCAGCTTTTCCGCTGCAGAGGCCACTTCGCAAGCATCTTCACCTTCAACCATCACCCGCAACAAAGGTTCGGTCCCTGACGCTCGCAGTAGCACCCGGCCCCGCCCAGCCATGCTGGCTTCGGTCTCGGCCAAGGCCGACGTGATTCCTGGATGATCTTTCCATGGAAACCCACGCGTGATCGGCACGTTAATCAGCTTCTGCGGATAGAGTACCAAGCCCCCCAGCAACCCCTTCAAATCACCGCCGACCTCGCGTAGCGCGGCCAGCACCTGCAATGCAGCAACGATACCATCACCCGTCGTTTGTCTATCCATGGCGAGAATATGACCGGAATTTTCACCGCCGTAGAGCCAGCCCTTTTCATTGAGCATCTCCACAACATAACGATCGCCAACCGCTGCGCGGGCAAACGGTATGTCGATCTTGCCCAAGGCATGCTCCAGGGCCAGATTGCTCATTAGCGTACCGACAACCCCCTTAACCTTGGCTGCACGAGTTCGACTTCGAACAATAGCGAACAGCAATTGATCCCCATCGTAGAGATTGCCTTCGGCATCGACCATCTGGAGACGATCTGCATCGCCATCCAGAGCGATACCAAGATCGGCTCGATTGGCCAGAACCGCCTCGCACAGAGCCTTCGGCGCGGTGGCCCCGACAGCATCGTTGATGTTCAGGCCATTCGGCTGCACCCCGATGCTAACCACCTCGGCACCCAGTTCATGGAAAACAGCAGGGGCAATGTGATAGGCCGCGCCATGGGCGCAATCGACGACGATTTTCAGGCCGCGCAGATCAAGGTCATTGGGGAAGGTGCTCTTGCAGAATTCGATATAGCGGCCACGCGCGTCCTCGATACGCCTGACGCGACCAAGGTCAGCAGGAGGTGCGCAAACCATCGGCTGATCAATTCCTTCCTCGATGGCATGCTCGACCTCGTCAGGTAATTTGGCACCCTGCGCCGAAAAGAATTTGATACCGTTATCGTAGTACGGGTTATGCGACGCGGAGATAACGATTCCGGCCTGCAAACGCAATGCGCGGGTCAGATAGGCAACAGCCGGAGTCGGCAACGGGCCGACCAGGAAGACATCGATACCAGCCGCGGAGAGTCCCGCCTCCAATGCTGACTCCAGCATGTAACCAGACAGACGCGTATCCTTGCCGATCAGTACTGCTGGCCGTTCGCCAGACGGCATGCTGCTCTGCCCCAACAGGGCCTTGCCAGCCGAATACCCGAGGCGCATTACAAAATCAGGGGTGATCGGCGACTGGCCGACACGACCGCGCACGCCATCGGTACCAAAATATTTCCTGCTCATTTCTCTCCCCTTTGTTCTATTGCAGCCCAGACCGACAAAGCATCCCTGGTTGCCGCCACGTCATGCACACGTAGTATTTTCGCACCTTTTTGGGCAGCCAGCAGCGCGGCCGCCACACTGGCAGCCTGTCGCTCCCCAACTGGTCGGCCGGTAATTACGCCCAGCATGGATTTTCTGGAAACTCCGACCAGCATTGGAAGATCACCGACACCTGCTACGGTCAACGCCGAAAAAAGGGCCAAATTGTGGTCCACTGTCTTGCCGAAACCAAACCCTGGATCAACGACAATTTGCCTATCGTCGATACCAGCCTTCCTGCAACGCTCTACAGCGGCCAGCAAAAACGATCTCACCTCCGTAACGACATCACGATACTGCGGCATTAGCTGCATCGTACCGGGCTCACCTTGCATATGCATGACACACACGGCGCAATCGCTCTGCGCAACGACCGACAGGGCTTCAGGATGGGTCATGCCGGTGATGTCATTGATCATCGTCGCCCCAGCCTCAAGTGCGGCGCGCATGACAGCCGGCTTGTAGGTATCCACCGAGACGGGAACACCCCAGCCGGCAATTTCCTTCAGAACAGGTAACAGGCGCCGCAATTCGACCTCTGCAGAGGTCGGAATCGCCCCCGGGCGCGATGATTCGGCACCGATATCGAGAATATCCGAACCGGCCTCAAATTGCTGGCGGGCATGTTTTATGGCTTGCTCGACATCACCGACCAATCCATCACCGGAAAACGAATCTGGTGTCAGATTGACGATCCCCATCAACAAGGGGCGATCCAGCGCAAGCCTGAAACGGCCACAGTGCAGTATTGTCATGGCGCAAAAATAAAAGGCCGGGAGAGACTCCCGGCCAATTCAGCAATCAGAAAGCTCAGGCTGTCGCAGCAGCGCTGGGCTCCGCCCCCGGGGTATCGCTCGGCGTATTCGAGCGCGACGTCGACTGGGACGGTTTGGGCGGACGCGGTGCCTTGCCAGCCATGATGTCGTCGATCTGCTCGGCATCAATGGTTTCCCACTCAAGCAAGGCCTTGGTCATTGCCTCAACCTTGTCACGATTCTCTTCAAGCAGACGACGGGCAAGTGCGTACTGTTCGTCGATCAGGCGACGGATTTCAGCATCCACTTTCTGCATGGTCGCTTCAGAAACATTCTTGTGCTGGGTCACCGAGCGGCCGAGGAACACCTCACCATCGTTTTCGCCATAGACCATCACACCAAGATCCGACATGCCGTAGCGGGTGACCATATCGCGAGCCATACCAGTGGCCCGCTCAAAGTCGTTGGACGCACCGGTCGTCATCTGATTCATGAACAACTCTTCGGCAATGCGACCACCGAAGAGCACAGCAATACGGCTCATCAGGTACTGCCGGTCGTAAGCATATCGATCCTCTTCCGGCAGTTGCATGGTCAGCCCCAGAGCACGGCCGCGCGGGATAATGGTGACCTTGTGAACGGGATCTGATTTTGGCACCAGTTTGGCGACCACTGCATGTCCCGACTCGTGGTACGCCGTATTCATCTTTTCTTCCTCGCTCATCACCATGCTGCGGCGCTCCGCGCCCATCATGATTTTGTCCTTGGCCTTCTCAAAGTCTTCCATATCAACGAGGCGCTTGTTGGTGCGTGCAGCAAACAAGGCCGCCTCATTGACCAGATTGGCCAGGTCGGCACCGGAGAATCCCGGGGTGCCACGCGCAATGATATCGGCCTTGACGTCGCCGGAGATTGGCACCTTGCGCATGTGCACCTTGAGGATTTCCTCGCGGCCACGAATATCGGGCAGCGGCACGACAACCTGACGGTCGAAGCGGCCCGGACGCAGCAGTGCCGGGTCAAGGATGTCCGGACGGTTGGTTGCGGCAATCACAATGGTACCGGAGTGGCCTTCGAAGCCGTCCATCTCGACCAGCAACTGGTTCAGCGTCTGCTCACGCTCGTCGTTGCCACCACCGAGACCGGCACCACGATGACGGCCAACCGCGTCGATTTCATCAATGAAGATGATGCATGGCGCATGCTTCTTGGCGTTCTCGAACATGTCACGGACGCGGGCTGCGCCAACGCCAACAAACATTTCAACGAAATCGGAACCCGAAATACTGAAGAACGGCACCTTGGCTTCTCCGGCAATTGCCTTGGCGAGCAGGGTCTTGCCGGTCCCCGGATTGCCGACCATCAGCACGCCCTTGGGAATACGGCCACCGAGCTTCTGGAACTTGGAGGGGTCACGCAGAAAATCGACGATTTCCTGAACCTCTTCCTTGGCCTCGTCACAACCCGCAACATCGGCGAAGGTAATGGCATTGGTCGACTCGTCCATCATGCGCGCCTTGGACTTGCCGAAGGAAAAAGCTCCGCCTTTGCCACCGCCCTGCATCTGACGCATGAAGAAGACCCAGACACCGATCAGCAGAAGCATCGGGAACCAGCTGACGAAGAGATTCATCAGGAAGGACGGTTCCTCTTCCGGCTTGGCTTCAATCTTGACGCCATTTTTGAGCAGGTCGGAAACCAGCCAGAGATCAGGCGGCGCGTAGGATGTTATGCGCTTGCCTTCGCTCGTCGTCGCCTTCAGCGTACGGCCTTCCATGACCACCTTGGAAATGCGACCAGACTTCACCTCCTCGATAAACTGGGAGTATTCGACGGATCCGGTTGCAACCTGACGGCTGTTGAACTGATTAAACACTGTCATCAGCACCAGGCCGATGACCAGCCAGACTGCCAGGTTTTTGAACATGTTGTTCAAGCTTGCACTCCTTATACAGCGACGAGCGATAAAAATGCCATTCTAAACAAAACTCTCAACGCAATGTGCATCCGAGCAAATAAAGCTCAGCACTACGATCACGGGAAGCGTCCGGTTTGCGCACTACGACAGTCTTGAACGTCTCACGCATCTGACGCAAAAACGTCTCGTAATCCGTTCCCTGAAATACTTTGACCAGAAAAGCGCCTTCCGGTTTCAAATGCGCCCTGGAAAACTCGAGTCCCAGTTCAGCCAGATGCATCACTCGGGCCTGATCAACCAGCGGCACACCAGACATATTGGGGGCCATGTCGGACATTACAAGCCCCACCCGGCGATCACCCAACTGTTTTTCTAGCTGCTCCAGCACGTCGTCTTCACGAAAGTCACCCTGAATGAAATGAACGTTATGAATCGGTTCCATTTCGAGCAGGTCGAGCGCAATCACCATTCCGCCATCACCAACCCGTTTGGTAGCAACCTGCGACCAGCCACCCGGCGTGGCACCGAGGTCGACAACCACCTCGCCACGCTTGAGCAACTTATCCTTGTCATCGATCTCAAGTAGCTTGAAAGCGGCTCGGGAACGCCAGCCCTCCTTCCTAGCAAGTTGAACGTAGGTATCATTAACATGCTCGCGCATCCAAGCTTTACTGGTTCTGGTTCTTTTCATTCGGTAAAATGCCGTTTTTGAAAGGTTTACTATGCTGCAAATATCATCTGCCCAACGCCGCGAACTGCGCGCCAAGGCCCACGACCTGAATCCTGTTGTCTCGATTGCCGAAAACGGCCTCACCGAGGGCGTTCTAAAGGAAATCGAAATGAACCTTAACGCCCATGAACTGATCAAGATTCGTGTTTATGGTGACAGCCGCGAAAATCGTCTGGCCTATTACGAGCAGATCTGCGCCCAATTGGGTGCTGCGCCTGTTCAGCACATCGGCAAGCTGCTGGTCGTTTTTCGCCCCATTCCCGCCGAGATTGCTACGGTCAACGCGAAAAAAGCCCCAAAACCGAGACGCCCCGTTCCTGCCGCCCCGCGTAAAAGCAAGCGAGCCTTCCAGGGCTGATCACTTCAGCCCGCGACCGCTCCAGATCACCAGCCACAATCCCAGCAGACTCTGCACCAGGTAGAGAATGCTGGAAATTCCGTGCCACGCGGTAAAACGGTCGCGCAAAACGCTTTCCATCACTTCGCGCGGCAAGGCATCGAGCTTGAACTGCACCATCAAGGGCTGGATGCCGAACTGGCTGGCCGCCGTCAGCAGCACCATCAGAACAACCAGCCAGAAGACGGCTCGCTTGAAAACCTGCCCGCCACAACGGGAAACCAGAAACACCAGCAACCAGGCAGCGCATCCCAAACCCACCCAGTTAATCAGCGCAAACAGCTTGCCGGCCACCATACCGGCAAGCTGCCGGTCGCCCAGACTGGTAAAGAGCACAGGCGCCACCATGTAGCCAATGGTCCACAGGCCGCCCACCCACAGGGTGATGGCGAACAGATAGAGGGCTTCGGACAGCCGGCGCACGTGAATTATTCGTAGCGAACGTCGATAACTTCGTACTCGCGCATGCCGCCCGGCGCCTGAACCTGGGCGATATCGCCAGCGTACTTGCCGATCAGCGCGCGGGCAATCGGCGAATTGACTGAAATCTTGCCAGCCTTGATCTCAGCTTCGTCCTCGCCGACGATCTGGTAGGTCACGGCGTCGCCGCTATCCTGATCTTCAAGATCGAGCGTCGCACCAAACACGCAGCGACCATCGGCATCAAGCAGCTTAGGATCGATGATCTGGGCATGCGACAGCTTGCCCTCGACTTCCTGGATACGCCCTTCGATGAAGCCCTGGCGCTCCTTGGCCGCATCGTACTCGGCGTTTTCAGAAAGATCGCCATGGGCGCGAGCCTCGGCGATAGCACCAATCACCCACGGACGATCAACCGTCTTCAGTCGATGCAGTTCTTCGCGCAGCTTTTCAGCGCCCTTTACGGTCAATGGAACTTTGCTCATATCGTCTTCCAGCAAAAGCAAAACCGCCGGCGCCCCAAGGCTACCCGGCGGTTTCAGGTTTGTCTCAGTGTAACTGCGTGTGCAAGGCCTGAATCGGATAAACCACCAACTCGCCCAAATTACGAATACCTTCGGCAGCCGCTTCGGCCCCCCAGATTGTCGTATACATTGTGACACGAGCCTGCAGGCCGGAAGTGCGGATGTTACGCGAGTCGTTGATCGCCTGACGCTTTTCCTCAACCGTGTTGATGATCAGAGTAATTTCGTTGTTCTTGATCATGTCGACAATATGCGGACGACCTTCGGTGAATTTGTTCACCGTCTGCACCGGCAAACCGGCAGCTTCAATGGCATGTGCAGTACCGCGTGTCGCCACGAGATGGAAACCGGCTTCGAGCAGATGGCGGGCAATTTCAATCGCCTTGGCCTTGTCGCTATCCTTGACCGACATAAAGACCTTGCCGGTGGTCGGCAGCTTGACGCTGGCGGCCAGTTGCGACTTGACAAAGGCTTCGGCAAAGGTAACGCCGACGCCCATCACCTCGCCAGTCGACTTCATTTCCGGACCAAGAATGGTATCGACACCCGGGAACTTGACGAAGGGAAAGACCGCCTCCTTGACCGAGAAATACGGCGGAATCACTTCCCTGGTCACGCCCTGATCCTTGAGGCTGCGCCCCGCCATGCAGCGCGCGGCAATCTTAGCCAGTTGCAGGCCGGTGGCCTTGGAAACGAAGGGCACAGTACGCGAGGCACGCGGATTGACTTCCAGCACGTAGACGTCGTTGTCCTTGATGGCGAACTGCACATTCATCAGGCCGCAAACGTTGAGCGCCTTGGCCATCAATTTGGTCTGGCGACGCAGTTCGTCCTGCACGGCAACCGACAGCGAATACGGCGGCAGCGAACAAGCCGAGTCACCGGAGTGCACGCCAGCCTGTTCAATGTGCTCCATGACGCCACCAATGATGACATCCTCACCATCGGACAGGGCATCGACGTCACACTCCACGGCGTCATTCAGGAAGCGATCGAGAAGCACCGGCGAATCGTGCGAAACCTTGACGGCTTCGCGCATGTAGCGCTCGAGGTCCTTCTGCTCATGGACGATTTCCATGGCCCGACCACCCAGCACGTAGGACGGACGGACGACCAGCGGATAACCAATCTCCTGGGCCAGACGCAGCGCATCCTCTTCGGTACGCGCCGTGCGGTTGGGCGGCTGCTTGAGGCCGAGTTCGTGCAGCAGCTTCTGGAAGCGCTCGCGGTCCTCAGCCACATCGATGGATTCCGGGCTGGTACCGATGATCGGCACGCCATTGGCTTCCAGCGCCAGCGCCAATTTGAGCGGGGTCTGACCACCGTACTGAACGATGACGCCCACCGGCTTTTCGATGGCAACGATTTCCAGCACATCTTCCAGCGTCAGGGGTTCGAAATACAGGCGATCGGAGGTGTCGTAGTCGGTCGACACGGTTTCCGGATTGCAGTTGACCATGATGGTTTCGTAACCGTCTTCGCGCATCGCCATGGCGGCATGCACGCAGCAGTAGTCAAACTCGATGCCCTGGCCGATACGGTTCGGACCACCACCGAGCACCATGATCTTCTTCTTGTCGGTCGGGTTGGCCTCGCACTCGTCCTCATAGGTCGAGTACATATAGGCGGTATCGGTCGAGAATTCGGCGGCACAGGTGTCGACACGCTTGTAAACCGGGCGGATGCCCAAGGCATGGCGACGATTGCGGAACTCGGTCTCGGTCGTTTTCAGCAAATAGGCCAGGCGACGATCAGCAAAACCCTTGCGCTTCAGGTAGTGCACTTCTTCTGCGGTCAACGAGGAAAAATCGCGTTTTTCGACAGCCAGTTCGAGATCGACGATCTCCTTGATCTGGACGAGGAACCACGGATCGATCTTGGTCAGTTCAAAAACGCGCTCAACCGACATGCCGATACCAAACGCATCGGCGACGTACCACAGGCGATCCGGCGTCGGCCGGGCCAGTTGCTCATCAATCGTAGCCGGGTCGACGGTTTTCAGGTTGAAACCGTCAACGCCGACTTCCAGTCCGCGCAAGGCTTTCTGCAACGATTCCTGGAAGGTGCGGCCAATGGCCATGACTTCGCCAACCGACTTCATCTGCGTGGTCAGCGTGTCATCCGCCTGCGGGAATTTCTCGAAGGCGAAACGCGGCACCTTGGTGACGACATAGTCAATCGACGGCTCGAACGAAGCTGGCGTCTTGCCACCGGTGATGTCGTTGGAAAGCTCGTCGAGCGTGTAGCCGACCGACAGCTTGGCAGCGATCTTGGCAATCGGGAAACCGGTTGCCTTGGAGGCCAGCGCCGACGAACGCGAGACGCGCGGATTCATCTCGATGACGATCATCCGACCATCCTTCGGATTGATCGAGAACTGAACGTTGGAACCACCGGTATCGACGCCGATCTCACGCAGAACGGCGATCGATGCATTGCGCAGGATCTGGTATTCCTTGTCGGTCAGCGTCTGGGCTGGGGCGACGGTGATCGAATCGCCGGTATGAACACCCATCGGATCAAGGTTTTCGATCGAGCAAACAATGATGCAGTTGTCCGCCTTGTCGCGGACCACTTCCATTTCGTACTCTTTCCAGCCAAGCAACGACTCTTCGATCAGCAACTCGTTGGTCGGCGAGGCTTCCAGACCGCGCTTGCAGATGGTCTCGAACTCTTCCATGTTGTAGGCAATGCCGCCGCCCGTGCCACCCAACGTGAAGGATGGGCGAATGATGGTCGGAAAGCCGATTACGGCCTGCACCTGGCAGGCCTCTTCCATGCTGTGCGCGGTAGCCGACTTGGCGGAACCGAGACCGATCTTGGTCATCGCATCCTTGAACTTCTGGCGATCCTCGGCTTTGTCGATGGCTTCCTTGGAAGCACCGATCAACTCGACGTTGAACTTGGCAAGCACGCCTTCACGGTCAAGGTCGAGCGCGCAGTTCAGCGCGGTCTGGCCACCCATGGTTGGGAGCAGCGCATCCGGGCGTTCCTTATCGATGATCTTGGCGACAACCTGCCAGGTGATCGGCTCGATGTAGGTGACATCGGCCATCTCCGGGTCGGTCATGATGGTCGCCGGGTTGGAATTCACCAGGATGACCTTGTAACCCTCTTCGCGCAGGGCCTTGCAGGCTTGCGCGCCGGAGTAGTCGAATTCGCAGGCCTGACCGATGATGATCGGGCCGGCACCAATAATCAAAACACTTTTTATGTCTGTACGTTTCGGCATCTTTATCTCTCTCTGTGCCGCTTATTGCGCGTTGTTGAGCGCGGCAACGCCACGCGTCATGGTGTCAAGGAAGCGATCGAACAGGTAAGCCACGTCATGCGGACCCGGGCTGGCTTCCGGGTGACCCTGGAAGGAGAAAGCCGGCACGTCGGTGCGGGCGATGCCTTGCAGGGAACCATCGAACAGCGAAACATGCGTGACCCGCAGGTTGGCCGGCAGAGAATCGATATCGGCAGCAAAACCATGATTCTGGCTGGTAATCAGTACCTGGCCGCTATCCAGATCCTTGACCGGATGGTTGGCTCCGTGATGACCGAACTTCATCTTCGCCGTCCGGGCTCCGGAGGCCAGCGCCAGCAACTGGTGACCGAGGCAGATGCCGAAGATCGGGATGCCACGCTCCAAAAATTCGCTGATCGCAGCGATGGCGTAATCGCACGGCTCCGGGTCACCGGGGCCGTTCGACAGGAAAATACCGTCGGGCTTCATCGCCAGCACATCGGCCGCCGGCGTCTCGGCCGGCACCACGGTCAGGCGACAGCCACGCTCAGCCAACATGCGCAAGATGTTGCGCTTGACGCCAAAATCGTAGGCAACGACATGTAAACGCGGCTCGACCGCCTGCTGGTAGCCGTTCAGCGTCCACTCAGCTTCCGTCCAGGCATAGACCTCCTTGGCGGAAACCACCTTGGCCAGGTCCATGCCGGAAAGCCCGGGGAATGCCTTGGCCAGAGCCAGCGCCTTGGACTCGTCAACTTCGCCGGCCAGGATGCAGCCAGCCTGGGCACCCTTTTCCCGCAGGATACGGGTCAGCTTGCGCGTATCGATGCCGGCGATGGCGACGATACCGTGCTTCTTGAGGTAAGACGACAAGTCCTCTTCGCTACGCCAGTTCGAGGCAACCAGCGGCAGGTCACGAATGACCAGGCCGGCGGCGTAATTGGCATTGGACTCAAAATCTTCCGCATTGCAACCGGTGTTGCCGATATGCGGGTAGGTCAGCGTGACGATCTGACGGCAATAGGAGGGATCGGTAAGGATTTCCTGGTAGCCGGACATGGCAGTGTTGAACACCACCTCGCCACTGGCAACGCCATCAGCGCCGATGGATTGGCCCTTGAAAACCGTTCCGTCGGCGAGGGCGAGAATGGCGGGTATGAATGAGGGCAGCAACGACACGACCGGCTCTCCTTGAATTTCTAATTTTTCATGTGCCGAGCGGGGAGGCTTGCGCCTCCCCGCTCGTTTTTTTAACCTTTCTATTTTAGCCGAAAAGAGGCTTTTCAGGCAAATTCAAGGGATTACGCGAGTCTCGACGTAGCGCTTCAATATGGGTTTGATGTGCGACATTTCATCGGCCAGAGCAGCGTGGAGCCGATTGCAGGCGGCCCAGTCGACATTGTCGGCCACCATGACCGCCTGCTCGATTTCCATTGCACGACGCCGGGCATTTTCGGCATGGAACATGGCGAGCAGGCTCTTCACGGTATGCGCATGCATGCGCAACTCATGCGCATCGGTACTATCGAGTGCCCTCCTGATACATCCCAGGTGCGTATCCCACTCCGACAGAAACATGCCAGCCATCGTCGCAAACAGCTCGGGTTCGCCAATATCGCGAAGAGCTGCCGCCAGATCGAGTCGAGCACCAGCCTTGACCGGTGCAGCACCAAAAATAACAGGCTCGTCGTCACCGTCACCGCCACCGCCACGTGATCGATCCAGAGCGGCAAACAACTCGTCCGGTCGCAAGGGCTTGGCGACGTAGTCGTTCATCCCGGCTTCCATGCAACGATCCCGGTCGCTGGCCATGACATTGGCGGTCATGGCGATGATGCAGACCGGCTTGACCTCGTGCGAAACCACCCAGCTCCGGCGCATCTCGCGGGAACGGATGGCCTCCGTCGCCTCGATACCTCCCATCACCGGCATCTGCATGTCCATCAGGATCACGTCGAAATGGCTGCTATCGAACAAATCAACCGCCTCGATACCGTTATTGGCCAGCGTCACCCGATGCGACAGGCGTTCAAGCAAGCGGGTCGCGAGTTCCTGATTCACCGGATTATCTTCAACCAAGAGAATATTCAGCGCCGAACTGCCGACCTGGGCAATCTCGCCCAAGTCGATTTGCGACAGCATGATTTCGTTCTGCTCCGAGAAATCCGGACCTTCGGCCAGCGCCAGCGCATCGATCAGATCAGCGCTGCCGATTGGCTTGACGAGATGGGCCGAGACGCCGATTTCACGCAAGCGCGTCAGATCGTGGCGCTGATTTTCAGTCGTCAGCATGACCAGCAACTTCTCGACGCGACCGGACTTCTGCCAGGCCTCAGCCAGCGCAAAACCGGCCGGGGCTTCCATGTTGGCGTCGACCACCACATAGTCGTAGGGAAAATCGACGGCGCGGCTGCGCTCGATGGCCGCGACTGCCGCCTCCCGGTCAGCCGACAAGGAAGCCTGGATGCCGAGGCGCTCAAGCAAGTCGACCAGATAGCGCCCGACCGTCTCGTTGTCATCGATAACCAATGCACGCCTGCCAAAATATTTCGCCACCGCAGCAAACGTCTGGGTCTGCCCCAGCACCGAGTCTTCAACACCAAACCGACCGGTGAATGAAAAGACCGACCCCATGCCCTGCGTACTTTCCAGCGTTATCTTGCCATCCATCAACTGCACAAGGCGGGCGCAGATGGCCAGCCCAAGGCCCGTGCCACCGAAACGGCGGGTCGTCGATACATCGGCCTGGGAAAACGCCTCGAAGATCGCCTGCTGCTTGTCGGGTGGAACACCGATGCCCGTATCGCGGATCGAAAAACGCAAATAAACGGAGTGCTCGGTCTGCTGATCGATACTCACATCGAGTGCCACTTCGCCCCGCTCGGTAAATTTGATGGCATTGCCGATGAGGTTGATGATGACCTGGCGCAGGCGCGTCGGATCGCCAACGATGCGTGGCGGCACATCGGGCTGCACGTTGGCGACCAGTTCGAGGCCTTTTTTGTGCGCGCTGACCGCCAGTACCCGAACGGCCTCGAGCACCGTGTCCTGAATCGAAAAAGCCAGCGCCTCGAATTCCACCTTGCCGGCTTCTATTTTCGAAAAGTCGAGGATGTCGTTGACGATGGTCAGCAGCGCCTCGGCCGATGATTTGACGGTCTTCAGATAGTGGCGCTGCTCGGCATCGAGCTCGGTATCGAGCGCCAGTTCAGTCATGCCGAGGATGCCGTTCATTGGCGTCCGGATTTCATGGCTCATGTTGGCCAGGAAAGCACCACGCGCCTTGTTGGCGGACTCGGCCGCCTCCTTGGCCGAAATCAGCGCCGCTTCCGCCGCCTTGACTTCGCTGATGTCGCGCTGCAGGAGCAGCATGCGAACCGGTTGGCCTTCCGCCTCGCGTGCCGAGACGGCACCGCGCAGCAGGAACCAGCGCCACTGGCCGTCGCGCGCCTTGAAGCGGCACTCGGCCTGAAAATAGGGGTCCTGAGTCTGGACATGCGTATCGATGCGCCCCTGCAACAGGCGCAAATCATCCGGATGCAACATGCGTTGCCATTGGGCGATCGAGTTATCGAAATCGCCGGCGGCATAACCCAGCATTTCCTTCCACTGGCGACCCGCTTCGACGGTACCCGCCTGCAGATTCCAGTCGGCCAGCGCATCACCCGACAATTTGGTATGCCAGGCACTCAGATTGAGCCCGGCGTAGGCGCGGTAGGAGGAATCGACGACCCCAAGCAGCCTTTCCATGCCGTCGGCCAGCACATCCTGCCGCGCCGCTCTCGCCTGCTCGATCAACTGCCTGAATTGCTGCTCACCTTCGCCGCCGAAGATTTCCTGGAGTTGCCGGTCCAGCAGGCGGGATTTCATGGGTGGCTAACGCAGGCCGAGGACGTCCTGCATGTCGAAAAGACCGCTCTTGCGGCCCGCCAGGAAACGCGCCGCACGCAGGCTGCCGAGGGCATAAGGCATACGGCTGCTGGCCTTGTGCGTGACTTCGACGCGTTCGCCGAGCCCACAAAACATGACCGTGTGATCGCCAACAATGTCGCCGCCACGGACGGTGGCGAAGCCGATGATCGAGGGGTCGCGCTCGCCGGTAACGCCTTCGCGCCCGTAGACCGCACATTCTTCGAGATCGCGGCCGAGCGCGCTGGCGACCACTTCGCCCATGCGCAGCGCCGTCCCCGACGGGGCATCGATCTTCAGGCGATGGTGTGCCTCGACGATTTCGATGTCGTAACCCTGGTTCAGGATGCGCGCCGCCGTATCGAGCAACTTGAAGACGAGATTGACACCAACCGCCATGTTGGGTGCGAAGACGACAGGAATATCCCTGGCGGCGGCGGCAATCACAGCCTTGCCGTCGGCTTCGAAGCCGGTCGTGCCGATGACCATGGCGACGCCGGCCTGGCGACACAGTTCGAGATGAAGCAGCGTACCTTGCGGGCGGGTGAAATCGATCAGGCAGTCAATATTCTTGAGGCCGGCCGCGACGTCATCGCTCACCACCACATCGCAGGGGATGCCGACCAGATCACCGGCCGTCTTGCCGATGGCCGGGCTGCCCGGCACATCGAAGGCGGCGCCGAGCGCCAACTGATCATCCTTCAGCGTGGCCTCGATCAACATCCGACCCATACGGCCGCCGGCACCGACGACACCAATACGTGTTGCAGTCATTCTTAAAACCCCATCATGTTCATGAAACGACGGTAATAGCTCGGCGGCTCGCGCGGCGGCAACGGCTTGTCAGCCTGTTCGGGCGACAGCGATCCGAAATCGATGAGACGGCTCTTGTTGAGCGGGGCATTCAGTTCGCCGGATTCGCCCTCGGCGATATCGCCCTCAACCCGCTCGAGCCGGCCATCAGCGTCAAAAAACGCGGTGAATTTGCGCGACTCGACCTTGCCGGTCTGGCCGTTCAGGTAGCGATAGACATAGTCCCAGCGTTGCTGGTGGAAGATATCGGCCACCAGCGGCGTACCGAGCAGGAAGCGAACCTGATCACGCGTCTGGCCCGGTTTGAGCTGGGAAACCATCTCCTGCGTCAGGACATTGCCCTGCTGGATGTCGATCTTGTATTCGTTGATGAAGCCCGGCTTGTAGGTGCAAGCAGAGATGAGCGCGCAGGAGGCGGCTACGAGCAATAGACGGGAACGACGCATTCAGTTTTCCGGAGTTTTTCAATCGGCTTTGAAGCGGTATATCATACCCGAAATCAGCATTTCGCCTGACCGAACAATTTCAGGAAATCCAGCAATGAGCGATCCGCAAAGCCTCAAGAACATGGGGCTAAAAGCCACCTTTCCCCGACTGAAAATTCTTGAGCTGTTCGAAACGAGCACCTTGCGCCACATGACAGCGGAAGACGTCTACAAGATGCTGATCGCCGAAAACATGGACATCGGACTGGCCACCGTTTACCGCGTGCTCACCCAGTTCGAACAGGCCGGCCTGCTCGAACGACATTTCTTCGAATCCGGCAAGGCCGTGTTCGAAATAAACCACGGCAAGCATCACGACCATCTGGTCTGCATCAACTGCGGCCGCGTCGAAGAGTTCTACGATCCGGAAATCGAAAAGCGCCAGAACGCCATTGCCCAGGAACGCGGCTTCGCCATCCAGGACCACGCGCTCTACCTGTACGCCCAGTGCACCAAGACCGAGTGCCCACATCGCGACCATCCGGGCACCAAGTCCTGATTTTCTGATTTTCCCCGATGACTGAAATTGCGGCCGTGGCGCCAGGCACTTGGCTGCCCTCGGCCGGCGCCACCTTTCTGCTGATCGCCCTGGCCGAAATCGGCGACAAAAGCCAGCTCGTCTGCATGACGCTCGCCGCCCGCCATCGTGGCCTGCCGGTCGTTCTCGGGGCCATTGCCGCCTTTGCCTTCCTCAACCTGCTCGCCGTGCTGTTTGGCGCGGCAATCGCCGCCTGGCTGCCGGAATGGGTTGTCACGGCGGCCGTGGCCGTGCTCTTTGCCGTCTTCGGCATCAGCGCCCTGCGCTTCGAAGCAGAGGATGACGACGAGGAAATCGCCGAAAAGCCTGGCCACGGCATCTTCGCGACCACTTTCCTGATGATCTTTCTCGCCGAGTTCGGCGACAAAACCCAGATCGCGGTGGCCGGCATGGGCAGCACCGCCGACGCGACGGCCACCTGGGTCGGCGCCACGCTGGCCCTGGCCTGCACGTCGATCCTCGGCGTCGTCGCCGGGCGCCACTGGCTCAATCGCCTGCCCTTGCACTGGATTCACCGGATCAGCGGTGTCTTTTTCCTGTTGCTGGCGCTGCTCGCCGTCTTGCGCCTGCTCGGCATCATTTGAATTTTGGCCGTTTTTTCCGGTTGACCGTGGGAATGGCCGTTCAGTCTTCGTCCTGCCCCCAGAAGCCCGCTTCCCGTTGATGGCGTATGGCCAGAATCAAAACGGCGTCCTGCCCCGGCTCAAAACTGTAGAGTGCGACATAACCGGTACGTCCGCGTGAAATTACCAGCTCATGCATTGCGGACTCCACCGGGCGCCCGATCAGCGGATGACGCGTCAGCAAAGCCACCGCCTCCTCGATCAATCCAACCGTTTCCGCCGCAGCCGAAGGATCGGTCTCAATCAGGAAATCCGTCAGCCTTTCGAAATCGGCAAGCGCCTGCTCCGAATAGCTCAGCCTTGCCAAGACTTTGCCTTCGGCCGCTCTACCTTATCGCCGGCAACCCGCGCCTTCAGGTAAGCATGAACCTCGCTGGCATCGTAGCCCACGCCAGAACGCAGCATTTGCTCCCGCGCCGCCTTCGCCTCACCGACGAAACCGGCCCGTCGTTCTGCCGCCGTGGCTGCCTGCTCAATCGCCTGAACCATGAACGCATGCGGCGACACCCCTTTCTGCTCGGCAGCGGCAACGGCCCGCTGCTTGAGTTCGTCAGAAAGTTTCAGTGAGGTGGTGGACATGATTGAATTCCTTTTACCGTGAGTGACACTACGGTAACACCTTGGTGCAATTTGTTGCAAGGCTGAAGCACTTGGCGAACGCGGGAAGACAGACTCTGCTCGCATCGGGGAAATCGAGCCTGGCCTTTTATCCCCAGACACACTCCTGCAATATTGGTCCGCGACACTTAATTCATTCGGCATGTTGACGATATCGGGAGCAACGAAATGAGCATTGCCATCTTCAAAGCAACACATTGGACTTACTTAGTCGCTGCCTACCTAAGCGCCGCTGCGATTAACGTTAATGCGGGAACGATCTGTGCCGGATCCGGATCTTGTACAACGTTTGATCGACCACCGCCTGCTGAGAGTGTTGAAATCATTGCCGGCCCGAGCCTTCCTCCCGTTTTCAGGGTTGGTTTATTGCAAATCATCCCTCAACCGACTCTTGAAGGTTGGCACTACGCATTCAGCCCGACGGAAATACCCAAGGCATTTTCTCTTCCATACTTCGGTGATCTTCAGATCTCTGCTGTTATCAGTCCATCCGGATGGAATTTCGAGATTGCGCCAGAGGACATTTTTGCCCTTGGACATGGTGCTGGATACATGCGCTGGATATACGACGGAAGCACGACTGTAGCGAACCAAGCATTACTGTTTGGTTTCAACTCAGCATTTCAACCATCGCTATCAACATACCGAATAACCCTAATAGATCTATCCACTCTCGATGTCTCAGGCTACATACCCTTGTCCCCGACGGCAATAGCGGCTGGCCTAACCGCAGCACCTTCGGCGGTACCAGAGCCATCCACGTTTGCGTCAATGATGCTTGGGTTAGTTGCCTTGGGGATCGTGGCGCTGCACAAAAAGTCAGCGTCTGCAATAGATGGGCAATACGAATATTTTCAGATCAGCATCATTTGATTTTTGGCTATTTTTTCCGGTTGACCGTGGCAACCGGAAAATCGGCCTCAAACCTTCAGACGAAGCAGTTCGCGGGCATGTTGCAGCGTGATGCCGGTAATTTCTACGCCGCCCAGCATGCGGGCGATTTCCTGGATTCGGCCGTTGTCATCGAGCGGCTGGATGGCGCTCAGTGTGACGCCGTCGCGCGTCGCCTTGCTGACCTGCCATTGCCAGTTGGCTTGTGCTGCAACCTGCGGCAAATGGGTGACGCACAGGACCTGGCGTTCGCTGCCGAGTTCGCGCAGCAGGCGGCCGACGATTTCGGCGACGCCGCCGCCGATGCCGACATCGACTTCGTCGAAAATCAGCGTCGGGACGCTGGCTGAACGCGAAGTGAGTACTTGTATCGCCAGGCTGATGCGCGACAGCTCGCCGCCGGAGGCGACCTTGGCCAGCGGCTTGGCTTCGTTGCCGGCCAGGCCGCCGATGCGGAATTCGATTTGTTCGAGGCCGTAAACGGCGCCATCGCTAACCGGCACCAGGGCGACTTCGAAGCGGCCGGAGGACAGTGCCAGTTGGCGCATGATTTCGCTGACCGCCTGGCCCATCTCGGTCGCTGCTTTCTTGCGGCCAGCCGAGAGGTTTTCGGCCTGGGCCAGATAATCCTTGCGGGCGGCAGCGACCTTCGTTTCCAGCGCAGCCAGATCGGCCGACTCGTCGAGTTCGGCCAGGCGCTGGCGCCAGCCGGCGAGCAAGCCCGGCAGCTCGGCAGGCTGAACACGGTACTTCCGTGA
The DNA here is from genome assembly GCA_030691385.1 of Azonexus sp. GTDB lineage: Bacteria > Pseudomonadota > Gammaproteobacteria > Burkholderiales > Rhodocyclaceae > Azonexus. The sequence continues at coordinate 9,995 of JAUYEI010000121.1, read as the reverse complement.
ATGGCTCATCACCGCATCCATGCGGCGCTCGACCTGGGCCAGACGGGTCGGGTCGAGATCGGCCCGGTCGGCGTAGCGGCGCAAGGTGGATACGGCATCGGACAATTCGGCCTGCACCGAGCCGATCAAGGCGGCGACTTCGGCCAGCGCCGGATCGTATTCGGCCAGATTGCCGAGCCGCGTGGCGACGCCGTCGATCTGTCGTTCGCAGGCCGCATCGTCGTCGGAAAGGATCGCCAGAGCGTATTGCGCGCCTTCGATCAGGCTGGCCGCATGGCCGAGGCGGCGGTGTTCGACATCGAGTGTCGCCCATTCGTCGTCACCAAAGGCCAGGGCGTCGAGTTCGCCGATCTGCCATTGCAACTGCCCGCGTTCGCGCTGTAGCGCGTCGGCGCCTTCGCTGGCCGTGCGCAGCATTTGCTCGGCATCGCGCCAGATTTTCCAGGCCGCACCGACGTCACGCGCCGGCCCGCTCAGGCCGGCATGGCTGTCAAGCAGCGTGCGCTGTGCTTCGGCCCGCAACAGCGACTGGTGGGCGTGCTGGCCGTGGATATCGACCAGCCATTCGCCGACTTCGCGCATTTGCTGGACGGTGGCCGGCGAGCCGTTGATGTAGGCACGCGAGCGGCCGCCGGCGTCGACGACACGGCGGAGCAGCAGTTCGTCGTCGCCCTCAAGGTCGTTGGCGCGCAGCCAGTCGCGCACTTGCGGCTGGGCGGCGATATCGAAGGTGGCGGCGACTTCGGCCTTGTCGCAGCCGGAACGGACGACGCCGGCATCAGCGCGTTCGCCGAGGGCCAGCGCCAGGGCGTCGATCAGAATCGACTTGCCGGCCCCGGTTTCTCCGGTCAACGCGCCAAAACCGGCCAAAAACGAGAGCTCCAGCCGGTCGACAATGACAAAGTCGCGAATCGTCAGGTGCTGCAGCATTAAGCTTGAAACCTCAGCTGGACACGGCCGATGGTGCGTTTGGGCGGGATGGCCGGCGCGAAGCGACGAGGCAGCAGGCTCATGCCTGCAACGAGGAGCGCCAAAGCCGGACGCCCGAGCAGACGTGCCAGCGGCCGTGTAGCGCTGTCACCCCACGGGTGAGTCGCCTCGACGGCACAAAAGCCCGTGCTCATGCGGCTGGACAGAAAGGGAGAAGCGGTCAACTGAGGTTTCAAGGTTCAAGTGCCCTTGGGCCGCTCGCTCCACTGCAGCTTCTGACGCAGCATGGCGAAATAACTGTAGCCCGGCGGGTGCAGGAAGCAGATGGCGTGTTCGGAACGGCGGAGGCGGACGCAATCGCCACGCTGCAGGTCGAGCGTCACCTGGCCGTCGAAGTGCACACGCGGGTCATCGGCGTTGGCGATGCGCAGCTCGATGTCGGCGCTGTCGTTGACGATGATCGGCCGGTTGCTCAGGGCGTGCGGGCAGAGCGGCACGAGAGCGATGCCGGCCGTCGTCGGATGCAGAATCGGCCCGCCGGCCGACATCGAATAGGCCGTCGAGCCGGTCGGCGTGGAGACGATCAGGCCGTCGGAGCGCAGGTTGTAGATGAATTCGCCATCGATGAACAATTCGAATTCGATCATCCGGCCGATGGCGCCCTTGTCGACGACCACATCGTTGAGCGCCAGGTTTTCAGCGATTTCCTTGCCGTCACGCGTCACTTCGGCGGCGAGCAGCATGCGGTTTTCCTGGGTGAAACGGCCGTCGAGCAGGTCGTCCATGCAGGTCAGCAGGTCATCGCGGCCAATGTCGGTCATGAAGCCGAGGCGGCCCTGATTGACGCCGACCAGCGGCACGCAATAGCGGGCCAGGCGACGCGCCGCGTTGAGCATGGTGCCGTCGCCGCCGAGCACGATGGCAACGTCGGCATGGGCGCCAATGTCGTTGAAACCGCAGGTCACCCAGCGCGACAGATCGACCTTCTTGCCGATATGCTCTGCGGTTTCGCGTTCAATGAAGACCGAGACGCCGCGCTCATAAAGATATTCCGCCAGACGACGCAACGATTCGGCAATTTCCATGCTGTGGTATTTGCCGACCAGGGCGATGGTCCGGGGATTGCGGGAGGAAGCGAAGCTTCTGTTCATGGAGTCGGATTCTTGCATAAAAAAGCTGTTGCGGTACTGAGCACAGATTTTTGTACAATCCGTCCATGCTTGACGAACGCTCGCGCACCCTGCTGAAGGCCCTGGTCGAACACTACATTGCCGACGGGCAACCGGTTGGCTCGCGGGCGCTGTCCAAGTTTTCCGGCCTCGATCTGTCGCCGGCCACCATCCGCAACGTCATGGCCGACCTCGAGGAGGCCGGCTTCGTGGCCAGCCCGCATACTTCGGCCGGGCGCATCCCGACGGCGCGCGGCTACCGGCTGTTCGTGGACAGCCTGCTCACCGTGCAGCCGCTCGAAGCCCGGCAGATGGGCGAGATGAAGGAATCGCTGCAAGGACTTCCGTCGAGCCAGATCATCGCCAGCGCCTCGCAACTGCTCTCCAGCCTGTCCAATTTCGCCGGCGTCGTCATCGCGCCCCGGCGCCAGGCCAGCCGCATCCGCCAGATCGAATTCCTCAGCCTGTCGGAAAAGCGCATCCTGCTCATCATCGTCACCACCGACGGTGACGTGCAGAACCGCATCGTCAGCAGCGACAAGGCCTACTCGCCGTCGGAGCTGGTCAGCGCCGGCAACTACCTGACGCAAAATTTTGCCGGCCTCGATTTCGAGCAGATACGCCAGCGCCTGGCCAGTGAAATCCAGCAATTGCGCGAAGACATCAAGCCGCTCATGGCCCTCGCGCTCGACGCCGGCGACGCGGCGATGGCGGAAAATTCGGCGCCCTACGTCATTTCCGGCGAACGCAATCTGCTCGATGTCGAGGAACTGTCGTCGAACATGAAGCGCCTGCGCGAACTGTTCGACCTCTTCGAACAGCGTTCAAGCCTGGTCCGCCTGCTCGACATTTCCAACCGCGCCGAGGGCGTGCAGATTTTCATCGGCGGCGAATCGGGCATCGCGCCGCTCGACGAATGCAGCGTCATCGCTGCGCCGTACAGCGTCGACGGCCGTATCGTCGGCTCGGTCGGCGTCATCGGCCCGACCCGGATGGCCTACGAACGCGTCATCCCCATCGTCGACATCACCGCCCGCCTGCTTTCCAGCGCCCTCTCCTACAAGTCGGACAACTAATGCCCCGTTTCCTCCCCGAGCCGCCGCACCGTCATGGCAATGCGGCCAGCACCGCTGTCGTCCTCGTCAATCTCGGCACGCCGGAGGCGCCGACCGCGCCGGCCCTCAAGCGCTACCTCAAGCAGTTCCTCTCCGACCCGCGCGTCGTCGAAATCCCGAAACCGCTGTGGTGGCTGATCCTCAACGGCATCATCCTGAACACCCGGCCGAAGAAATCGGCCGCCAAGTACGCCACCGTCTGGATGCCGGAAGGCTCGCCGCTGCGCGTCCATACCGAGCGCCAGGCCAAGCTGCTCAAGGGCCTGATCGGCCAGCGCGGTCATCACCTCACGGTAACCTGGGCCATGCGCTACGGCGCGCCGTCGCTGCCCGACGTGCTGAGCCACCTCAAGGCCGAAGGCGCCAGCCGCATCCTCGTCGTGCCGATGTACCCGCAATACGCGGCGAGCACGACGGCGACCGTCGTCGACGACGCCTGCCAGTGGCTGACCAAAACCCGCAACCAGCCGGAAATGCGCTTCACGCGCAATTTCCATGACCATGACGGCTATCTCGCCGCGCTCGAAAAATCGATGCGCAAACACTGGCAGGCGAATGGCGCACTCGGCGAAAACGACCGCCTGCTCATCAGCTTCCACGGCCTGCCCAAGCGCAGCCTCGATCTCGGCGACCCCTACTTCTGCGAATGCCAGAAAACCGGCCGCCTGCTCGCCGAGCGCCTGAACCTCAGGCCCGAGCAATTCCGGATCTGCTTCCAGTCGCGCTTCGGCAAGGCCGAGTGGCTGCAACCCTACACCGCGCCAACGCTCGAACAATGGGGCAAGCAAGGCATCCGCCGGGTCGATGTCATCTGCCCGGGCTTCGTCGCCGACTGCCTCGAAACACTCGAGGAAATCGCCCAGGAAGGCCGCGCCGATTTCCTCAAGGCCGGCGGCAAGGAATACCACTACATCCCGGCGCTCAACGAGGACGACGCGTGGATCAAGGCGCTGGCCGACATCGTCGAAAGCCACCTGGCCGGCTGGCCGACCAAAGTCGCCGTCGCCCCGCAGGCGCTCGAAACCAGCGCCCGGCAAGCCAGCAAATTCGGCGCCCGCTCTTGAAATCCGGCGCCGGGCGCCCATATCAGAAAAACATGATCCTTGAAACCTCAGTTGGACGTGGCAGATGGTGCGCCGGGGCGGGATGGCCGGCGCGAAGCGACGCCGCAGCAGGCTCATGCCTGCAAGAAGGAGCGACAAAACCGGGCGCCCGACCAGGCGTGCCAGCGGCCACGTCGCGCTGTCAGCCAAGGGGTGAATCGCCTCGAAGGCGCAAAGGCCTGTATTCAGGCGGCTGACCAAGGCTGGATAAGCGGTCAACTGAGGTTTCAAGGATGATATTTGGAGCGCCCGATGCCTGAAGAAAGCCTGCACGTCGTCTGTCCGCACTGTTCCACGGTCAACCGGATTTTTGGCCAAAAATTGAAAGATTCGCCGAACTGCGGCCAGTGCAAGCAGCCACTGTTCACCGGCGAACCGCTCGAACTGAGCGCCGCCAATTTCGACCGCCACCTGTCGCGCAACGACCTGCCCGTCGTTGTCGATTTCTGGGCACCGTGGTGCGGGCCGTGCCGGCAAATGGCCCCGAATTTCCACCAGGCCGCCATCGATCTCGAACCCCACGCCCGTCTGGTCAAGGTCGACACCGAAGCCGAACAGCAACTGGCCGCCCGTTTCAATATCCGCAGCATTCCGACCCTGGTCATCTTCAAAAACGGCCGCGAGATCGCCCGCCAGAGCGGCGCCCTCGACCTCGGCTCGCTGAAACGCTGGATCCGGCCGCATCTCTACCGGCCTTAACTTCCACCCCCGGCCGCCGTTGATGATGCATCCCGATGCGATCGACGGAGGCCACAATGAAAATTGCCGACAGCAGCCTGCAAATGGCCTCGACGCACGCCAGCACCCAGCGCCATGAAGTCCGTGAATCACTGAAAAGGTGGGTCGGGCCGCAGCGCCCGCAGTTTGCCGGAGAAGAATCGCGCCCCCGCCCGGTACGCAACGACAACACCAGCCTGTCCGACGCCGGCGAACTCCAGCCCGGCGCAGAAACGCCAGCCATTGCAGCACCGCCAGCCACCGAAGCCCCGGCGCGCCCGATGTCAGCCGGCTACGGCATCGAATACGTCCGCCACGAGCCCTGCAGCGAAGCTGAGCAAACGACGTTTTCCGCCAGCGGAACGGTAACCACGGCCGATGGCCGCGAAACCAAGTTCGACCTGCAATTGTCGATGGCGCGCAAGGTCGATCCGCTCGTCCTCAACTTCGCCGGCAACGCGGCGCAACTGACCGACCAGCGCTTCGCCTTCGACCTCAACGCCGACGGCAGCACGGAAAACATCAACTTCCTGGCTCCGGGCAGCGGCTTCCTGGCCCTCGACCGCAACGGTGACAGCAAGATCAACAATGGCAGCGAACTGTTCGGCCCGACCAGCGGTGACGGCTTTGAGGAATTGGCCGCGCTCGACGGCGACAAGAATGGCTGGATTGATGAAAACGATGCCGCCTTTTCGCAGTTGGCAATCTGGGCGCCTGACAAATCTGGCAAAGACACACGCCAGTCGCCAAGCGATGCTGGGGTCGGTGCAATTGCGCTAACCCGCACTGCTACGCCATTTGATCTCAAGAAAAATGCCAATGTTTTATTCAGGGAAATTCGCACTTCTGGAATTTTTTTGCACGAAACAGGTACGACTGGCACAATCCAGCAAATAGACCTGACCGCCTAGCCGAGAACGGTGGCAGTAATTCGAGGAACAACATGCCGCGCTTCGCCGATTTGAAGATTTGGATCCGCCTGACGGCGGCCATCTGGGTTGTACTGGCCATCATCTGGGCAGGGGCAATAGTCTGGACCACGCAGGTCAATCGGGACACCGCGATTCTCCAGGCCAAGGATTTCTCCAGGAGCATCCACGAAATGACCATGGCCGGCCTGACCGGCATGATGCTGACCGGCACCGTCGGCCAGCGCGAAGTCTTCCTCGACCAGATCGAACAGCTCTCGGTCATCAAGGATCTCATGGTTGCCCGCAGCGACGCCGTTACCAAGCTCTACGGCCCCGACACCAAGAGCAAGCGCCCGCTCGACGCCCTGGAAAAGGAAGTGATGGCCAGCGGCACGCCGTACATCTCGGTTGAAACTGCCAACGGCAGCTCTTTCCTGCACGTCATCAACCCGACCAAGGCGTCGAAAAACTACCTCGGCAAGGACTGCATCCTCTGCCACCAGGTTCCCGAAGGCACCGTGCTCGGCCTGGTCAGCATGAAGGTTTCGCTCGACTCCGTCGAAGCACAGGTTTCGGCCTTCCGCGTCAAGATCGCCGGCGTCGCACTGGCCGCCCTGGGCGCCCTGCTTGTCCTCATCTACCTCATCACCAATTATTTCGTCAGCAAACCGCTCGAGGCCATGCGCAGCGGCCTCGCCGACATTGCCCGCGGCGAGGGCGACCTGACGCGCCGCCTGCCGATCAAGGGCAACGACGAAGTCGGCCAGGCTGCGCAGGTCTTCAACGAAATGATGGAAAACTTCAACCAGCTGGTCCGTCAGGTCCGCGACTCGGCCAGCCAGGTATCGGCTCGCGTCGCCGCCCTCTCCGACAGCGCCGACCGCGTCACGCAGAGCTCGCATCAACAGAACGAGAAATCCAACGAAGCCGCCTCGGCCGTCGAACAACTGGTTTCGAGCATTTCGTCGATTGCCAAGAGTGCCGAACACGTCCAGCACCAGTCGCAGGAAAGCCTGGCCCGCGCCACCGAGGGTAGCCGCAACCTCAACGTCCTGCTCGGCGAAATGAACGTCGTCGAGCGTGCCGTCAAGGAAATGGCCGATTCGGTCAATAACTTCGTCAAGAATACCGAAGCCATCACGACGATGACCCGTGAAGTGAAGGACATCGCCGAACAGACCAACCTGCTGGCCCTCAACGCCGCCATCGAGGCCGCCCGCGCCGGCGAACAGGGGCGCGGTTTCGCGGTCGTTGCCGATGAAGTGCGCAAACTGGCCGAAAAGTCTTCGCGCTCGGCCACCGAAATCGATGCCATCACCGCCCGGCTCAGCGCCCAGTCGGTCGCTGTCCGGCGCAGCATCGAAGCTGGCATGGCCCATCTTGAAAGCAGCCAGGCGGCCGCTCACTCAGTGTCCAATGTGCTGGAAGCGACAAATGGCTCGGTCACCGAAGTCGGTCACGGTCTCGACGCCATCGCCTCGGCCACCGAGCAACAACGCCGTTTTTCCGGCGATGTCGAAAGCAGTATCGAGGCCATCGCCGGCATGGCCCGCGAAAATTCGGGCACAGTCGAACAGACGGCCGGCGCCGCACACGACCTCAAGCGACTGGCCGAAGGCCTGGCTGCTCTGGTCGGACGCTTCAAGGTCTGACTGGTTGGTAGTCGCTAGCGACCAAGCACGCCCGACTACCGACCAACTCACATCGGCGTCAACTCGAGATCGAGGCCACCACCGGGGCGCGACGAGGCGCCGGTGATTGCGCCGCCCTGGCTCTTGACGGCCGGCTGGCCTTGCGCCGCAGCGATGCGGTTAACTTCCCGCAGGCGATTGATCATTCTGGCCAGCAGCGCATTGCGCATGCGTTCGAGCAGTTCTTCGGACGACAGGGCAAGCGCTGCCGCATTGACTTCGAGAAAGAGCGTCGGCTCCAGCGTGACGGCGGTTGAACAGCGCTGGTCGCTGGACGGGTGCAGGTAGGACACCTCGCCGATTGGCTCGCTGCGCCCCAGGCGGCACAGGGCCTTGCCGTCGATCGAGATTTCGACGGAGCCGCTGACGATGATGCCGAAGAACTTGTTGCGCTCGCCTTCACGAATGATCGCCACGTTGGGCAGAATTTCACGCCAGACCGAGACGCGCAACACTTCCCAGACTTCGACGTTTTCGAATTCGACGAAGAAGTCGAGTCCGCGCAGGGTCTCGAAATGCTTCGTATCCTGTGCCGTTTCGTCCTCTTCGAGGATCTGGTAGCGCACGGCCGAGAGGTCCTTGGCCATTTCGGCGCCATTCCGGTAGCGGCTGTAGAGGTCCTTCTCGAGCGCCCGGCGCATGATGGCATTGAGTCCATCCGGCAGGTTCGGGTTGAGCGCGGTGACGGCCGGCGCGTCGGTATTGATGATGCGATAGACGAGTGTCGCCTGGTTGTTGGCGCGGAAGGGCAGGCGGCCGGTCAGCAACTGGAACATCAGGACGCCGAGCGAATAGAGGTCGGTCTTCTGGTTGAGCGGATAGCCCTTGATCTGTTCCGGCGACATGTAGGCCGGCGAGCCGACGCCCATGATGAAGGTCGAGTCGCGGTCCATGTCCTTGTTCATGTTGAGCGCCAGGCCAAAGTCGGCGATCTTCGGCTCATCGTTGGCGGCGATCATGATGTTGGCCGGCTTGATGTCGCGGTGGATGATGCCCTGCCGGTAAGCCGCATCAAGCGCCATGCAGCATTTGAAGATGATGCTGATGGCGCGGTGCATGGGCAGCAGCCTGTCGATCCGGCAGTTGTCCTCGAGCGTGAAGCCGTCGACAAACTCCATGGCCAGATAGGCGAAGTTTTCCTCGACCACGGCTTCGTAAACCCGAACGATATTCGGGTGATTGAGGCGCTGGGAAACCATGCCCTCGTTCTGGAACAGCTTGCGCATGCGGCGCGACATAGCCGCGCTGTCATGGCCGAAGCTGATTACCTTGACGGCCACCTGGCGGCCGGCATCCGGGTCGTTACAGAGGTAGACAGTGGCCGTTGCGCCCTTGCCCAGTTCCTTAATTACCCGGTATTTGCCGATCTGTTCCATTCAGGATGCACCAAAAATACTCATGGAATTATCCTAGCACGCAGGCTGCGGCACGGCAGCAGTTTTGCCGGGCAAAAATAGTTCTTCGCAGGTCTTGAAAGCACCGGGAAAGCCCCCACATATGCTTTCAGAATTTTGGGAGAAGACCGCATGAACAATACCGAAAACCCCCAGGAAGCCTTGCTGGGTAACGAACCGGCGACCGAGCCCGTGGCCGGACCAATTGTCGCTGAACATACGGACACGCTGCCGAGCGTCGAGGAGCAGTTCCGCGCCCTCGAATTGCTCGCCGCCGAACACCACGACGCCTGGCTGCGGGCCAAGGCCGAGGGCGAAAACATCCGCCGCCGTGCTCAGGAAGACATTTCCAAGGCGCACAAGTTCGCCGTCGAGCGTTTTGCCGGCGAACTGCTGGCCGTCAAGGACAGCCTGGAAGCCGCGCTGGCCGTGCCGGAGCAAACGGTAGAAAGTTTCAAGGCCGGCGTCGAACTGACGCTCAAGCAACTGGTGGCCGCCTTCGAAAAGAATGCGCTGAACGAAGTCAGCCCGGCTGGCGAGAAGTTCGATCCGCACAAGCATCAGGCCATCGGCATGGTGGAATCGGAGCAGGAAGCTAATACCGTCGTCACCGTGCTGCAAAAGGGCTACACCATCGCCGACCGCGTGCTGCGTCCGGCCCTGGTCATGGTCGCCAAGGGCAAATAACAGATTTCATTTTTGGGCGTTTTTTCCGGTTGACCGTGGAAGTCCCTTGAAAAACGGTTTGAGCGCCCCCATTTCACGAACATCGGAATTTCATTTTTAAGGAAGCAATCATGGGCAAGATCATCGGTATTGACCTCGGCACCACCAACAGCTGCGTCGCCATCATGGAAGGCGGCACGCCGAAGGTTATCGAAAACTCGGAAGGCGCACGCACCACGCCGTCCGTCATCGGTTATGCCGAAGATGGCGAGATCCTTTCCGGCGCCCCGGCCAAGCGC
>JAUYEI010000108.1 GCA_030691385.1 Azonexus sp. | reverse complement strand
CGTCCTCCTTGCATCCGGTCCGCCGATCACCATCACCGTTCGTGAACAACAGAACATCAAATCGGGTGACCACACTCAGGAGGTCCAGTCGCTAACACCTGCCGGGTTAATTTACGCCCTCATTTTTTTGCGAAACGCCTCGTGTTTTTGAATTGCCGAGTCCATCTCGGTGATCGCGTCATCCACCGTGTCGGCCGTCAATGTGTGAGGAGCAAGATCGATGTCGGCACGAAGATCAAACCGGTTCTCGTAAGAAAGTTGCGGACCAAGCAAGCCACTCAGGTTCAGTTTGCTGATCGCCCAAGGCGTCAGGATGTCCACGCGAGCCCGGTTGATGAGGGCTTCGCGATACTTGGCGAAGTCCTTGGAATCGAGCCCCATGTGCCGATGACGAAGAACGATCTCGCCAGCAAGATAGGCGTCAAGCACTTCCTGAAGTTGCCATGTCAGCTTGCTTTCGCTCTCGGGCTCCGTGGTCAGCAGCGGAACATTGAGCCAAAGCTCGTACAACACCGCATCCCAAACGAACTTGATCGGATCGTCTGGCAGTTTTGCGTGAGTCCAATCGCGGCGATCTGTCGGAAGCTGAAAAGTCAGGTCATCGCTTACGTAGTAGAACTTGCTCAAGTCGACTTCGACCTCAAAGCACAGCAGACAACGAAGCTTCGAGGCCAGGGCGAGACGTGCATCGGCATCCTCGGTTTTCCGGAATGTGGCGGGGAAATCGTCGAAATCCCGCTTCACCCGAATCGTTACTTGCCCAAACGGCAAGAGCACCGTGAAAGCGTGACGCTGGTCTGAGGGAGTCAGCACTCGGGCATGCTGCGGTTTCCACGTTGATGTCCGGGTGGGCATCCGATAACAGCTGTCCAGTGACACCTTGCAATGACGATGCAGGTCCAGAAACGCGGAAAAAGCATCAGTTTCCGTTGGGAAAGCGAACTGGATATGAGCAGGGATAGTCTGAATACGGCAATGGTCCTCCGTGATGGCGTCAAGGGCAGACGTCGGCAAAGATGGAAGCTCCGTTTTCAGCCAGTACTTGAATTGATCGAGGTGAACCGGGACCACCTTGTTGATGAGATTGCCCGAGAGCGCACGTTTCCCAATCAAGGTATCTGACGGATGTCCTGTGCAGAGGAAGGTGTCCCGGTATCCCTTGGCTTCGATGCGACAGATTTCCAGAGCCGCGCCGGTCGACGGGCTGTTCCATTCTGTGCGTGTCTTGCGGGTTTTTGCGGGAGCGCCGTTGCTGTCTGATTTGTGGTGCTGTTTGTAGGCCTTGGCAATTGCCGCACTGGCGGATTCATCGGGGACGATTTCGAGAGTGAGTCCTGAAGACATGTTGATTCCTTTCGGTCTATATCTAGTGAGTGCGTTAGCTGGCAGAAACGGCGAAGCTCTTCAGCCATTCCTCGAACTTTTCGGCGTTGATGAGGATCTTGCGTTTCCCCGCTGGCCGGACTACACAGGGGAGAAATCCGTTTGAGCGAAGCCCACTTTTTGGGTGCTTTGCATATGCTTCTGCTTGCGCCACAAGATGGCGATAGGCCTTCTCCGAATAGTTCGGGAACCGAATAGCGGCCTGCGCAATGGTCAGCCACTTCAACTCGCTGACGGGCACCGGCAGGTATTCGGGGCTTTGCGGCTTGGTTCTCTTTTTGCGCGGTTTCTTCTTCCCCGCATCGGCTTTGTCCGTGCTGGGTGACTGTTCAATCAAAGAAGCGACAGCGCTGTGCGTTTCCGGGCGGAAGTTGCCGGGGTGACGCTCGCCGTCTGTGTCAAACGTCTTTGACCCGACGAGGGTGATGTAGAAGCCGCGTTTCCGAATTGGCGGGGATTGGCTTGCGCTGGCCGTCGTCGCAGAGCGCCGCTCTGCTAGACTCGCTTTTGGCATTGGGTGGTTCATGGTGAAACTCCTCGGAAGTTGATGGTTACGTGTCTGGCCAGACAGTGATGCCATCATGCCGAGTAGCTACCTTGCGAAACAGAACCCTAGGGCGCCGATTTTTGCGAAAAGGGCCGTATAAAAAACAGGCCTTAGCCCGCTTGCAATGTTCTTAAAACTGTGATCTTGGATTGTTTATAATCGCCTTCAGGACGTTGCGGGAACGTCCATATCGCGTGCCTGGCTTGGCTGTGGCACAATGGCGGCACAGTGCAAATGGTGTTCAAGATGTTTATGGAACTCCATGGCTATGTGCACTGATTTAACCTATTGATTTTGTTGCTGCTGGTTCCCACTGGGGCCATGGATTACCGACAGGAGGCCATTCGTAATGAAAAGGTCGCCAGTTCGATTCCGGCAAGCGGCACCATCTTGATTCAGCCCACCTCGTGTGGGCTTTTTCGATTCCGGCGATGCGATTACTCGAGATTGAGTATGACCCGATTGCGACCGGCGCTTTTGGCGGCGTAAAGGCTGGCATCAGCCGTTTTGACTAGCTGCTGTGGCGCTTTTTCGGTGCTCGGGAGTGTGCTGGCAACACCGAAACTGCAGGAAACGCGGCCGTCAATGCCGCGTTCATGCGGGATGCAGAGGTCGCGGGCCGATTGGCGCATGCGTTCGGCGACGGCGTAGGCACCATCGGCATCAGTGCCGGGCAGGATGGCGACGAACTCCTCGCCGCCGTAACGGGCGACGGTGTCTTCGATGCGAAAGAGCGATTCGCTGAGCGAACTGGCTACTGCTTTCAGGCAGTAATCACCGGCCTGGTGGCCATAGATATCGTTAAACTGCTTGAAAAAATCGACGTCGCTGAGGACGATGCTGAGCGGCGTGTCGTTGCGGATGCAACGCTTCCATTCGACGGCCAGGGTGTCATCGAAGTGGCGTCGATTCGGGATGCCGGTCAGGCTGTCGAGAATGGCGATTTCCTTGAGCTGGCGATGGACTTCGCAAATTTCCTGTTGCCGGGTCGAAATGCGCAGCATGGCGCGTACCTTGGCCAGTAGCACGACTTCCGAGACAGGTTTGCTCAGGAAGTCGTCGCCGCCGGCCAGGATTCCCTGGGCGAGCGTGTCTTCATCGGTGACAGAGGAGAGGAAGACGATCGGCGTCCATGGCGAAATCCCCGTTTCAATCCTGGACAGCTCCCAGGCGCGGATTTTTCGTGTCAGTTCGATGCCGTTGGTGTCCTGCTGGGTGGTATCGAGCAGAACCAGGCTGGGCCAGGTTTCGCGGAACATCAGCAGCGCCTGGTCGCCGTCGCCGGTGGCCATGGTCCGGACTTCCGGCAACTGGCGAAGGCAGTCGCAGATCAAAGCCCGATTGCTCGCCGACGGGTCGATGACGAGCACGGTTGGCCTGGTTCTGTCGGATGTGGCCTGCGCGGACATGATCGGATAGCCTTGGTTGGTCAGGATATTTACCGATCATAGCACCGTGGCACGGCGGGGGAGTGCGCCAAGGCCATTTTCGATCGCGACGTCGAGGAGTAATATGTGCCTTCTTTCCATACGGTACCGTCTGGAAAAAGATAATTGTTCAGGAGAGAGTGGCAATGCAAATCAAGGACAAGGTTTTTCTGGTTACTGGCGCGGGTTCGGGTCTGGGCGCAGCGACGGCGAGTGCTTTGGCGGAGGCTGGAGCGAAGGTGGTGCTGGTCGACCTGAATCGTCAGGCTGGCGAAAAGATGGCGGCAGACTTGGGTGCGAACACCTGTTTTGTCGAAACCGATGTGGCAAGCGAGGCTTCTGCGGTCAACGCGATAAATACGGCAATTTCGAAATTTGGTGCGCTGCATGGCCTGGTGAACTGTGCTGGTGTGGCACCAGCCGAGAAGGTGCTTGGCAAGGAAGGTCCGCATCGGCTGGAGAGCTTCGCCAAGGTCATCAATATCAATCTGGTCGGTACCTTCAACATGATCCGCCTGGCGGCCGAGGCGATGATGAAGCATGAGCCGGATGCCGGCGGCGAGCGCGGCGTGATCATCAATACCGCGTCGGTTGCCGCCTACGAAGGCCAGCTCGGCCAGGCCGCCTACGCCGCCTCGAAGGGCGGCATCGTCGCGCTGACCCTGCCGGTCGCCCGCGAACTGGCGCGTAGCGGCATTCGCTGCATGACCATCGCCCCGGGCATCATGGAAACGCCGATGCTGCTCGGCATGCCGCCGGAAGTGCAGGACTCGCTGAACAAGATGGTGCCGTTCCCGACGCGCATGGGAAAGCCGGCCGAGTACGCTGCGCTGGTCCGCCACATCGCCGAGAACGCCTACCTGAACGGCGAAGTCATCCGGCTGGACGGCGCCATCCGGATGGGCGTCAAATAAACTATACTTCGGCTCCGTCCTTGACCCAAAAGGCACTTCGGTGCCTTTTTATTTGATGCCATCCGCTTCCTGCTATCACTGTGGCCTGCCGATTCCCGACGATGTCGATCTGTCGGTAAAAATAGACAGCGAGCCGCGGGCCATGTGCTGTTTTGGTTGCCAGGCGGTGGCGCAGTCGATTGTCGAAAACGGGCTGGCGGACTATTACCGCAGCCGTGATGCGATGCCCGGGTCGCCGCGCGAAGCGATGCCGGCGATCCTTGATCAACTGGTCATGTACGATCACGCCGAATTCCAGAAAAGCTTCGTCAAGGAACTGGGACAGAACGAGCGGGAGGCGTCGCTGCTGCTCGAAGGCATTACCTGTTCCGCCTGTATCTGGCTCAACGAGCAGCATGTCGGCCGCTTGCCCGGCGTGACGGCCGTCAACATCAATTACACAACCCGTCGGGCGCGCGTGCGTTGGGACGAAACTCGCATCAAGCTCTCGGATATTCTCGGTGCCATCGCTGCCATCGGTTATCGCGCCTACCCTTACGATGCGGCCAAGAACGAGGAAATTTCCCGCAAGGAACGGCGCGAAGCCATGTGGCGTCTGTGGGTCGCCGGCTTCGGCATGATGCAGGTGATGATGTACGCCTATCCGGTCTATATCGCCGACGGTGATATGGCGCCTGACATCGAAAGCCTCATGCGCTGGGCCAGCCTGTTGCTGACCGTGCCGGTCATTTTTTATTCATCGGCGCCGTTCTTCCGCAACGCGTGGCGCGACATCAAGCTGCGCCGGGTCGGCATGGATGTGCCGGTGGCGCTTGGCATCGGCGCAGCCTTCATCGCCAGTTGCTGGGCTACCTTTGTGCAGGCCGGCGAGGTTTATTTTGACTCGGTCACGATGTTCATCTTCTTCCTGCTCGGTGGCCGCTATCTCGAAATGGCTGCCCGCCAGAAGGCGGTCAGCGTGACCGAGGCGCTGGCCAGGCTGTTGCCGGCCTTTGCTCAAAAAATGCCGAAATTTCCGGTTGACCGTAACACTGAGCAATGTGTGGTCGCGGATCTGCGCCCTGGCGATTACGTCATGGTCAGGGCTGGCGATATCGTGCCGGCGGATGGCCGGGTCATCGAAGGGATCAGTTGCGCCAACGAGGCCTTGCTGACGGGCGAGAGCAAACCGGTAGCCAAGTCGCCCGGCGAGGCAGTTACCGGCGGCTCGATCAATGCCGAGAGCCCGCTGGTCGTGCAGGTTGAGCAAGTCGGTGAGGGGACGCGCCTGTCGGCCATCATTCAGTTGATGGAGCGGGCGGCGGCTGAAAAGCCGAAAATTGTCGTGCTGGCCGATCGTATTGCCAGCTATTTCGTCGCGGCGCTGCTGGTCGTGGCGATTCTTGTCGCAGTTGGCTGGTATTTTGTAGATCCCGCAAAGGCGTTGTGGATCACCGTTTCGGTCCTCGTCGTCACTTGCCCGTGCGCCCTGTCGCTGGCGACGCCGATTGCACTGACCGTATCGGCAGGGGCGCTAGCCAAGGATGGCTTGCTGGTTACACGCGGACATGCCATTGAAACCTTGGCCAGAGCAACCCATTTTGTCTTTGATAAAACGGGTACCTTAACGACAGGGCACATGCATCTGGTAGACGTCTTTCCGATGGCTGGCGCAAGTCGGGAAGAGTGCCTCGTCATTGCTGCCGCCCTCGAACATGCCTCCGAACACCCGGTAGCAACCGCCCTGCGTCAGGCGGCAGGAGAGCAGTTGCCCGCAACATCGGCGGTGATCAGCGAGCCCGGGCAGGGCATCGAGGCGCTCGTCGCCGGTCGCCGTTGCCGCATCGGTCGCCCCGACTACGCACTCGCGCTGAGCGTCGCCAAACTGCCGGAGGCTGCGGCCGACTGGCTGGAAAGCGGCGATACCGTTGTTGTTCTCGCCGATGAAAGCGGTTGCTTGGCGCTATTCCGGATCGGCGACGAATTGCGCCACGAGTCGGCCGCGTTGATCGCGGAACTTAAGGCGGCGGGAAAGAAAGTGATTCTGTTGACCGGCGATGCGCCGGCGGTGGCTCATCGTGTTGCCAGCAAACTGGGTATCACCGACGTTCGGGCTGGTGTTGCCCCGCAAGGCAAGCACGATTGCGTCACCGGGCTTCAGGAGCAAGGTGCCGTTGTCGCCATGCTCGGCGATGGTGTCAATGACGCGCCGGTTCTGGCTCTGGCACAGGTTTCTGTCGCCATGGGTGGCGGCGCTCAACTGGCCAGAACGCAGTCCGATTTCATCCTGCTCTCCGAAAATCTGGACCATCTGCGTCACGGTTTGCGGCGGGCCCGGAAAACGCTGCAAGTGATCCGTCAGAATCTCTGGTGGTCCTTCGCGTACAATTTCATAGCCCTGCCATTGGCTATAACGGGCTACGTAACCCCCTGGATCGCCGGCATCGGCATGTCGGCCAGTTCGTTGCTGGTCGTCCTCAATTCACTGCGTATTCAGCGTGTGGAGACAGATTGATGGAAAGTGTATATCTCCTCATTCCGGTTTCGGTTGTTCTGGTCTTCGGGATTGCCTTGGCTTTCTGGTGGTCGGTGCGCAGCGGCCAGTTCGATGACCTCGAAGGGCCGGGTTTTCGTGTCCTGATGGACGAGGATCAACCAAAACCACCTGCCGAGGCTGCAGAAGCTAACAAACGAAACAATGGTTGACTTGCGTCAACGTAAGGGGCGGCAACGCTAGGCAGAATAACTTCATTGTGAAGCGAGCGCTTCACAGCAATTCTCTGTTGGGGTTGGGGTGCGTTACGACGCACCCTTTTTTTGTCTACGCCCCGCGTGTCAAGCGTTGCGTCTAGATATTTCGGACTATCTGTCTTAGATAATAGGTAGGTTGATCTAGGTCAAAACGCACTCCCTGAACTAGAATATCATCGCTTTCTATGTGTCCCCCTTGGGTTCAGGGAGGTGGGCATTCCGTTTTTTCTTTACGAGAGGTGGGTTCATGTCTGGAACGCAAACCACATATAACGATAAGGTTGTACGGCAATTCGCCGTCATGACTGTCATCTGGGGCATTGTTGGCATGCTGGTCGGTGTCATCATTGCTGCGCAGTTGGTCTGGCCGGAGCTGAATATTGGCTTCCTGCACTTTGGCCGTCTACGCCCGTTGCATACCAACGCAGTTATTTTCGCGTTTGGTGGCTGCGCCCTGTTTGCAACGTCTTACTGGTGCGTTCAACGCACAAGCTGTGCTCGCCTCTGGGGGGGGCCGCTGGTTCCGTTTACCTTCTGGGGCTGGCAAATTGTCATCCTGCTGGCTGCGATCACTTTGCCGCTGGGTATCACCTCCGGCAAGGAGTACGCTGAGCTGGAGTGGCCTATCGATATCCTGATCACGCTGGTCTGGGTGTCTTACGCGCTGGTCTTCTTCGGTACCATTGCAACCCGTAAGGTGTCGCATATCTATGTGGCTAACTGGTTCTTTGGTTCGATGATTCTCACCGTTGCGCTTCTGCATCTGGTGAATAGTGCCGCCATGCCGATTACGCTGCTCAAGTCCTACTCGGTCTATGCCGGTGTTCAGGATGCCATGATCCAGTGGTGGTACGGTCACAACGCTGTCGGCTTCTTTCTGACTGCCGGTTTCCTTGGAATCATGTATTACTTCGTGCCGAAGCAGGCTGGTCGTCCGGTTTACTCCTATCGCCTGTCCGTGGTCCACTTCTGGGCGCTAATTTTCACATACATGTGGGCGGGTCCGCACCACCTGCACTACACCGCCCTGCCGGACTGGACTCAGTCGGTTGGTATGGTCTTCTCGCTGATTCTTCTGGCTCCGTCCTGGGGTGGCATGATCAACGGCATCATGACCCTGTCGGGTGCTTGGCATAAGCTGCGCGACGATCCCATCCTGAAGTTCCTGATCACCTCGCTGTCCTTCTACGGTATGTCTACGTTCGAAGGTCCGATGATGTCGATCAAGACCGTCAATGCCTTGTCGCACTACACGGACTGGACTGTCGGCCACGTGCACTCCGGTGCCCTCGGCTGGGTTGCCATGGTTTCCATCGGTGCCATGTACTACCTGATCCCGCGCCTCTTCGGCAAGACCGAAATGCATAGCACCAAACTGGTCACGACCCACTTCTGGATCGCCACGATCGGGACCGTGCTCTACATCGCTTCGATGTGGATTGCCGGTGTGATGCAGGGCCTGATGTGGCGTGCGGTCAACGCTGACGGTACGCTGGCTTACAGCTTCGTCGAATCGGTCAAGGGTTCCTACCCGTTCTGGGCGATCCGTTGGCTGGGTGGCGTGTTGTTCCTGGGTGGCATGCTGCTCATGGCTTACAACATGTTCAAGACCATGGCTGGCGGCAAGACAGCAGATACCACGGTGAACGTTCCTGTCGCTCATCACGCCTGATTAGGGGGAGATTAATAATGATCAAGCACGAGCAAATTGAAAAAAGCGTAGGTCTGCTCATCGTCCTGACGCTACTAACCGTGATTTGGGGCGGCCTGCTCGAAATCGTTCCGCTCTTCTTCCAGAAGTCGACCACAACACCGGTTGATGGCGTGAAACCTTATCCAGCGGTCAATCTGGCCGGTCGTGACATCTACGTCCGCGAAGGCTGCTTCCTGTGTCACTCGCAGATGATCCGTCCGTTCCGCGCTGAAACCGAGCGTTATGGTCATTACTCCGTTGCTGGCGAGTTTGTCTATGACCATCCGTTCCAGTGGGGTTCCAAGCGTACCGGCCCCGATCTTCATCGTGTCGGTGGACGTTACTCCGATGAATGGCAGCGTGCACACCTGATAAATCCTCGCGACGTGGTGCCTGAGTCCAATATGCCGGCATTTGCCTTTCTGGCGGATGTTAAGGCCAAGGATACGGTTGGCGCCGATATCGAGAAGAAGATGGAGGTTATGCGCGGCTATGCAAACGCCCGTGGTATCCCGACTTATTCCGATGAGGAAATCAAGGGTGCCAAGGCGGCTATCGGCGACAAGACCGAACTCGATGTCCTCATCGCCTACCTGCAGGGTATGGGTACGGCGCTGAAGAACGTCAAGTAATAGCCATGGACATCAACGATCTGCGTTCCATCGTAACGGTTGTCGGGTTGCTATGCTTCCTGGCAATCGTAGGGTGGGCTTACAGCAAGAGCAGCAAGAAGGGGTTTGAGGAAGCTGCCAGCTTGCCGTTCGCAGAGCACGATGATCTGGGCGCGATGTCCGATACTTCGCGCCCTCGCTGAAAAAAGGAAAGCAAATGAGCGATTTCGTTAGCGAATTCTGGAACATGTACGTGATTGTGATTGTGGTGGGCAGCATTCTTGCCTGCGCAATCCTTCTCTTCATGCAGAGCAAGGCCACCTTCACGCCGGGCAAGACCATGGGTCATGTCTGGGATGAAACTCTTGAGGAGTATAACAACCCGATGCCCCGCTGGTGGAGTTGGATGTTCATCATCACCATCATTTTTGGCTTTGTTTATCTCGCGCTGTACCCGGGCTTGGGTAGCAACAAAGGCATACTGGGCTGGACTGCTGTTGGCCAGCACAAGGCTGAAGTTGCGAAGATGGATGCCACGGTCAAGCCTTTGTTTGACAAGTACCTGGCCATGGATCTCAAGGCTGTTGCTGGCGACAAGCAGGCAATGGAAATGGGCAAGCGCTTGTACCTGACCTACTGCATGCAGTGTCATGGCGCTGATGCGCGTGGTGCCAAGGGTTTCCCGAACCTGACCGATGCTGACTGGATGTATGGTGGCGAGCCCGACCAGATCAAGGAATCCATCGCAAATGGCCGTATGGGTGTCATGCCTCCGCATGAGCAGTTGGGTGCAGATAGCATCAAGGATCTGGCCAACTACGTCCGTTCGCTGTCCGGTCTGCCGAATGACTCCGTCCGTTCTGCCAAGGGTAAGGAAACCTTTGCCTCTGCCGGTTGTGTCGGTTGCCACGGCATGGAAGCCACGGGTATGGCCGCTGTCGGGGCTCCCAACCTGACCGACAAGGTCTGGTTGTATGGTTCTTCTGAAGCCGTTATCACCGAAACGATCGCCAAGGGTCGTCAGAACCAGATGCCTGCCTGGAAGGAATTCCTGGGCGACGCCAAGGTGCATCTGCTGTCAGCTTACGTGATTGGCCTGAGCCAAGGCGCCAAGTAATTGTTCGAAACGGGGCGGCCTAGCCGCCCCGTTTTTCTTTTGTGTTTGAAAATACTGATTTGTATCTAAATTGCGTTGAAGAAACGCTAGGCATTGCATGCTCAGCGCAATTTGGATACGGATAAGACAATGACGGAACCCTCTAGTAATAGCCCTCACGCCAAATCTGCCGATACTCCGGCGGAAGTTTCTTTTTACGAGAAACACAAAAAGGTCTATATCCGTGACGTGAAGGGGTGGTGGAACAACTGGCGCTGGGTGCTGGTCTGGGTTACCCAAATCCTTTTTTACTGCGCACCGTGGCTGGAATGGAATGACCGTCAGGCCGTTCTGCTGCACCTGGTTGAACGAAAATTCTATTTGTTTGGTCTGGTCCTGTGGCCTCAGGATGTCTTTTATTTGGCCTTGCTGCTGATTGTTTCTGCATATGCGTTGTTTTTGTTTACGGCAATTGCTGGACGCTTGTTTTGCGGATACGCCTGCCCGCAAACCGTGTACACCGAAATATTCATGTGGGTGGAAAACCGGATTGAAGGAGATCGTTCGGCACGCATGAAGTTGGACAAGAGCCTGATGACGGCTAGGAAGTTCCGTCTGAAGGCCGTGAAGCATGCAATCTGGTTGTTGATCTCGCTATGGACGGGATTCACGCTCGTAGCTTATTTCACACCAGTAGACGAATTGATCGCTGCGCTACCGTTCGGTTTTTCCGGGTGGGAGCTTTTCTGGACATTCTTCTACGGCGGTTTTTGTTATATGCAGGCTGGCTTTCTTCGAGAGCAGGTGTGCAAGTATATGTGCCCCTATGCCCGCTTTCAGGGGGTTATGTTTGATCCGGATACGCTGATCATCACCTACGATCCGGAGCGTGGTGAGCCGCGTGCTGCTCGCAAGAAGGGGGCTGATGTCAAGAGTGCCGGATTGGGTGATTGTGTGGACTGTGGGTTGTGTGTCGCGGTTTGCCCGACGGGCATTGATATTCGCAAGGGGCAGCAATACGAATGTATTGGTTGTGGTGCCTGCATTGACGTATGCGACCCTGTTATGGACAAGGTTGGATTGCCGCGGGGACTTATCCGGTATACAACCGAAAACGCATTGACAAAGCATTTCACCTCCAAGGAGGTAATTTCTCATTTGGTTCGCCCGCGGATCATTCTTTATACGGTTATTCTGACGGTAATCACGATTGCTTCGATCTGGTCCCTGGCAGTCCGTGTGCCCTTGAAGGTTGATGTTATTCGGGATCGTTCAATTTTGGCGCGGGAAGCGGATAACGGCCGTATCGAAAACGTCTACAACCTAAAAGTAATGAATACCACTGAAGAGCCCAAACGCTATGCATTGTCGGTTGAGGGTATTGCGGGAGTAGAAATCGTTGGTGAGCGCATCGTCGAGGTTGGCAGTGCAGAGAACCATGAAGTGACCGTCGTTGTTCGTGTCCCACCGGATTCCGGGAAAAAGGGTGCGAATACCATTTATTTTGATATCAAGGCCCAGAATCACGAGAATATCGCGGTTCACGAAAAGGCCTCATTCCTGATGCCCTGACATGAGTAACGCAATGACATTGAAGAACGACAATCAACCTTGGTACAAGGACCGCTGGCCGTGGATACTCATGGCCGGTCCGGGTATCGTTATTGTTGCCGGGTTCATCACCTTGTGGCTGGCGGTGGTCAGCTATGACGGTTTAGTCACTGATGACTATTACAAGCAAGGTTTGTCCGTAAACCAAAGCTTGCAGCGCGATCAAAAGGCAGCCAACCTCGGATTGCATGGCGATGTAATGCGTTCAGGTTCTAATTTGCGACTGTTGCTGAGTGCGGAAGGCGATGCGACTTTTCCGTCGGAGATCACGTTGAAGCTGGCGCATCCGACGCGAGCCGGGCAGGACCAGTTGGTCAAGATGACTTTGGAAGGACGGGGCTTCTATGGTGGCATGCTGGCTATGGAGGTCTCTGGGCGTTGGCTTGTTTCGATCGAGGACCCCGCGGCTCAATGGCGGCTTCAAGGCGAGTGGCAGGTTGATTCGGTGGAACCGTTGCGCCTGGCGGCGCGCTTGGGAAATTAGTTTTTAGTTTTTTATTTGTTACTGGGAGGTGACATATGGCGTGGGAACTTTTGTTTAGCAGCGATTTTGGTCTGATGAGCTTCGCCGTGATCGTCGGTGTTCTGGTCATCGGTGTAGTCATGGGCAAGATGTACGCCAACAAGATAGACGAAGATTCACGCAAGGCCGGCAAGTAAAACGCTGCCGACTGTATCACTCGGTGAGTGTTGGTTGCTATAAACCTCCGATCTGCTTAGCCGGTCGGGGGTTTGTTTTTTGTGCCGAGAACGGTAAAACTGGCGCATGCTGATTCGCGCCATAGTCATCTCCGTTTTATCGCATCTGGCGATCTTGATATCACCGATCCACCTTGACGGGCTGGCTCGGACAGCGGCTACCGGTGATGGAATGAATGCCTTGAATGTGGTCATTGCCTCGCGGGGCGGGGCCGATTCGCTTGATCCCGGTATTCGCAAAGCAGCAATGGTCAAAGCTCAGGCTGCCGTTCGACAACCCGGCGCGCCACTCAAATCAACGGCGGAGCATTTCAATTTTGACCCTTTTTTCCGGTCGACCGTAGAGCCTGCTGTTTCAGGAAAGGCGAAGTCCGATCGTTCGCTTGAGGTGACACCGACTGATGCGCTAGCGGCTTCAGTGGAGGAAATTGGGCAATATCGATTGGCTGTGGCGCGGAGCGCCCGCCAATTCAAAGTCTATCCACCTCTGGCGCGTGAGAAGGGCTGGGAGGGTGTGGCCCAGGTCTCGGTTGTCATGCCAACAGGACAGGGGGCTCCGACGGTCTCGCTGGCTAACTCGTCCGGTTACGAGGTGCTTGATCGTCAGGCGCTTGAAATGGTTGTGCAGGCGGTCAGTCTGGCGATTTTGCCGGAGGGCATGCGTGGCCGGCGTATGGCGATTTCCTTGCCGGTGGAGTATCGGCTTGCCGATTGATAAGGCTTATGTTGCTGAAATTTCAGTTTCGTGAAAGCCGAATACACCTTTTGCGCGGTCGGCAAGGTATCGTTCAAGGCACAAGCTGACGCTGCGAAATGCCAGCTCATTCCAGGGAATCTGCTCTGGATGGCACAGGCTGACTTCAAGGCTCTCCTCGCCAGCGGCAAAATGCGGGCTGCTCATGCGGCCGCGATAGAACAAATGGACCTGGTTGATATGGGCGATGCTGATTATGGCGAACGGCGCATCAATCAGAATCCTGGCTCCCGCTTCTTCGTGTGTTTCCCGAATCGCTGCCTGCGCGGTGGTTTCCCCGTTTTCCATAAAACCGGCGGGAAGCGTCCAGAAACCGTGTCGTGGTTCGATGGCACGCCGGCAGAGCAGGATTCGATCATCCCATACAGCGACGCAACCGACCACCAGGCGGGGATTTTCATAGTGGATGTATCCGCAAGCATCACACACGTGTCGCGGTAGTGAATCTCCTGGTGGAATGGTCAAGCTTACATGCGCGCCGCAGTGGTTGCAGTATTCAATCATGGGCAATGGATTGGTGTGGCAATGCACTTCAGTCTACCACCGGGTGTTTCCGCCAAACCGAAGATGCGCCAAGCAGGCTCTCTCTCTTTCTTTGCACTCCGGCAATTCAAGTGGCTACAATAGCGAAAACCAATTACTGGGCGGATCTGCGCTGGTTTTTGCTGGCGCGACAGGGGGCTTTGCATGTTTCTGATTGTTGGTTACGTCATCATTCTGGCCTCGGCGCTGGGAACGTATGCACTGCACGGGAGTCTCCTCGCGCTCTGGGTGCCGACCGAGTATGTCGCGATTATCGGTTTGACCATCGGTTACTTCGTCGCGGCCAATGACATCAAGATCATCAAGGCGACGGTTGGTGCCGTTCCCGGCATTCTCAAAGGATCAAAATACAACAAGGCATACTATGTCGATGCCTTGGCCATGCTTTTCGAAATCCTCGGCAAGGTGCGCAAGGAAGGTCTGATGTCCATCGAGGGCGATATCGAAAATCCCGAAGCCAGCCCGATTTTCAGCAAATATCCGAATCTGGTGCATGACCATCATGTGATGGAATTTACTTGCGACTACCTTCGGATGATGGTCGGCGGGAATCTGAATACGGTTGAAATCGAAAGCTTGATGGATGTCGAGCTGGAAACACATCACCACGAAGCAGCGGAACCCGGTCATGTCGTGGCCAGCATTGCCGGCGCGGTGCCGGCCTTCGGTATCGTGGTGGCGGTGATGGGCGTCGTGAACGTGATGGGATCGGTGGGCAGCCCACCGGCCGTGCTGGGCAAAATGATCGGCGGGGCGCTGGTCGGCACCTTTCTCGGTATCCTGATTTCTTACGGCTTCGTTGAGCCGGTTGCCAAACTGCTGGAACAAAAAGCCGCCGAAGGGGCCACGATCTACAAGACCATCAAGATGGTTCTATTGGCCTCAATGTCCGGTTATGCACCACAGGTCGCCATCGAGTTCGGTCGCAAGACGCTGGGTTCGCACGAACGCCCCAGCTTTACCGAACTTGAGGAAGAGCTGAAAGCTCGCAAAGGCAAATAGCATGTCGCCAGTCACTAGATAAATACGATGAGCGACGATTCGACACGCCCCATAATAATCAAGCGCAAGAAGGTTGTTGCCGGCGGAGCGCATGGCGGCGCCTGGAAGATCGCCTATGCCGACTTCGTGACGGCAATGATGGCCTTCTTCTTGTTGATGTGGCTGCTTGGTTCGACGGCCAAGGGTGACCTTCAGGGGATTGCCGATCATTTCCAGAATCCCCTGAAAGTGTCCATGCAGGGCGGTAGTGGTTCGGGCGATGCGACCAGCGTCCTTCAGGGCGGCGGGAAGGATTTGACGCGCCAGGCCGGGCAAGTCAAGCGTGGCGATGTCGAGGCCAAGAAATCAACCTCTTTCTCCAAGGAGGCTCAGGCCGAGTT
The DNA here is from genome assembly GCA_030691385.1 of Azonexus sp. Lineage (GTDB taxonomy): Bacteria > Pseudomonadota > Gammaproteobacteria > Burkholderiales > Rhodocyclaceae > Azonexus. The sequence goes on along the minus strand of JAUYEI010000108.1, from coordinate 42,144 downwards.
TCGCCGCAAGGAGCAGGAGCGCCTGGAGAGCCTCAAGGCCGATATCGAAAAAATGATCGAGCAAAGCCCGCAGTTGGCTCAGTTCAAAAAGCAGATGCTGCTCGATATAACCTCCGAGGGGCTGCGCATCCAGATCATCGATGAGCAGAATCGGCCGATGTTTGATTCCAGCAGTGCTGATCTCAAACCTTACACGCGGGATATCCTGCGCCAGATAGGTAAGGCGCTGAACGGGGTTGCGAACCGGATCAGTCTGGCCGGACATACCGATGCGTCGCAGTTTTCCGGTGGTGAAAAGGGCTTCTCAAACTGGGAGCTCTCGGCCAATCGGGCGAATGCCTCTCGACGCGAATTGGTCCTTGGCGGCATGGACGACAGCAAGGTAATACGCGTCGTCGGCCTCGCTTCCACCGTTCTTTTCGACAAGAACGACCCGCTTAACTCCGTTAATCGCAGAATCAGTATCGTCGTCCTGAATCGTAAGACGGAGACTGCCATTTTGCAGGAAGAAGGGCCCGATTCCGAGGCCGGTGAGGAAGAGCTTCTTCCTGAGGGCTTGAAGCTGCCCGCCACTGGAAAAGGTACTGCCGGATAACAGGTCGGTGTGTTGCGCCAAGCGAGCGGCAACAGAAATTTCGTTTGATCGAACTCGGCTGATCGTCGCTAGCCTGAGCAAATTATCCCGGAAACAAGGATCCGCCTGATTTTTTGGCATCCAAAGGAGCAGAGTTTTTCTGTAAAACGGCGCGACGTCTGCGGAAAATTGAAAAACTCTGTCTGTCATCCGTTCTCACGTTGACCATATTTCGCAAAAAATCAGTGTCGCTTCGTAAAAAATGGACAATAATCCTATTAGTCAAACCGGCTTCGCTAGCTGCGGAGTCGCGTTGTTCTGATTTTTCATGAGGAAAAAATGGCAAAAACCATTCTTGCAGTTGACGATTCCGCATCCATCCGTCAGATGGTCTCCTTTACCTTGAAGAGTGCGGGTTACGACGTGGTTGAAGCCGTCGATGGGCAGGATGGCCTCGACAAAGCCAAGACCAAGAATATCAATCTGGTTTTGACTGACCAGAACATGCCTCGCATGGATGGACTGACTTTGATCAAAAGTCTTCGGGGAATGCCGCAGTACGCATCGACCCCAATCCTGATGCTGACAACCGAGTCTTCGGATGCGATGAAATCGCAAGGGCGCGCAGCTGGTGCTACCGGTTGGTTAGTCAAGCCTTTCGACCCCCAAAAATTGATCGAAGTCGTACGCAAGGTGATCGGCTAAGCGAAGCCGGAGGACCTGTAACAGGGCAGGTCTTTTGCATTCAATTTTCGGTCTTTCATTTGTTGAGGGTCGAGATCAGGGGGTGGCATGACTATCGACATGAGTCAGTTCTACCAGGTTTTTTTTGAGGAATCGGCTGAGCACTTGGCATCAATGGAAGGGCTACTGCTTGAACTGGATGTCGAAAATCCGAATTCAGAGCAACTCAATGCTATTTTTCGCGCTGCTCACTCCATCAAGGGAAGTGCGGGAACGTTTGGTTTTACCGATCTGGCCGAGACAACTCACATCCTGGAGAACCTGCTGGACCGTATTCGCAAGCAGGAACTGGGGTTGCGGACCGATATGGTGGACGCCTTTCTTGAATCAGGCGATCTCCTGCGTGAAATGCTCGAAGCCCATCAAGGGCGAGGAGAGGTCGATCCCAAGCGAGTAGACTCTATTTGTGCCCGCCTCCGTCAGCTCTCGGCTGACGATGCTACGCCTGCCGCACAACCATCCTGTACGGCGTCACTCAATGTGGCAAGCGTTAAGGAAACTCCTGTTGGCAAGCGTACTTTCGATATCCAGTTTGTGCCGACAGATGTGTCGGCCCGCGGTCGCGGTGTTGCCAATCTTCTCGATGAGCTGCGCTCTCTGGGATCTTTGGAAATACTGAGTCAGCCGGCATCGGATATGAATAATGTCGGCTACTGGCAGCTTCGTTTGCTTACCGTGGCTGGGCAGGATGCCTTTTCTGATCAAATCGATTTCATTGCGGAAAACGGTGCATGGCGTGTTGTTGAAGAAACTGCAGCCGATGACGAGGGTGGTGCTTTCGGTTTCTTTGGGGATTCGCCAGGGGCGCCAGTCGAAGATCCTGGGTATGGTTTCTTTGCTCCTTTGGATGCTTCGACAAGCACTCCAGCGAATGCCAAGGCAACTGAGGCTGAAGATGAGCCTTATGGATTTTTCGATCCGCTGCCACAGGCCGACGGAAATGAGCCTGCCGTCAATGCCGCCTTGAGCGAAGATGGCGATGGCTACGGTTTTTTTGCGCCACTACCTTCGCATGCTCCTGTGCAACCTTTGGCCGAGGCGGGGGATGGCTTCGGCTTATTTGAACCGCTGGTGCCCACATCTGCTCAGGTGCCGCCTGTTTCGCCTGTCCCCCCGGCTGGTGGCGGTTCGGCCCGGATGCCTGCAGAAAAGAAAGTAAGTGATGTGCTTCCTCGTGTCGCCAAGTCGGCGGCCCCAACTGCGGCGGCGGCAGACTCGTCGATTCGCGTCAGTGTCGAGAAAGTCGACCAGTTGATCAATCTGGTGGGCGAACTTGTCATCACGCAGGCGATGCTGCTCCAGACGGCAGCACAGATGCAGGAGGGCGCGCCGGAGCGCCTGGTCAACGGTTTGGCTCAACTGGAGCGCAATACCCGCGATTTGCAGGAATCGGTAATGTCCATCCGGATGATGCAGATATCCTTCGTGTTTTCGCGTTTCCCGCGCGTGGTTCGTGATCTTTCCGGCAAGCTTGGCAAGCAGGTCGAGCTGAAGACGTCCGGAGAAACCACAGAGCTCGACAAGGGGCTTATCGAGCGGATTGCCGATCCGCTGACGCACCTGATTCGCAACAGCCTCGATCACGGTATCGAATTGCCGGAAACGCGGATTGCCGCAGGCAAGAGTCCTGTCGGGACAATTACCTTGAAGGCCTGCCATCAGGGCGGGAATATCGTCATCGAGGTGGGCGACGATGGGGCTGGCTTGCCCCGTAACAAGATATTGGCCAAAGCTCGTGAACGCGGACTACCGGTTTCCGATCAGATGACTGATTCGGATGTTTTCAATCTTATTTTCGAAGCCGGCTTCTCGACGGCCGATCAGGTCACTGACGTATCCGGGCGTGGCGTAGGTATGGATGTCGTCCGCCGCAATATTCAATCCATGGGTGGTCGCGTAGAGATTGAATCGATGTTGGGTGTCGGCACGCGGATGACAGTTCGTTTGCCGCTGACACTGGCCATTCTCGATGGAATGTCTATCGCAGTTGGTGACCAGACCTACATTTTGCCGCTTTCTTATGTGGTGGAGTCGTTTCAGCCACAGACTGGCGACATCAAGACTTTGTCGAATCAGGCGCGGGTCATTCAGGTTCGCGGCGACTATCTGCCCGTTGTGGCATTGCATGAGTTGTTCAATATCAAGTCACTTTCGAGCAATTTCGCGCAAGGCATCATGGTTGTTGTTGATGCCGATGGCATCATGGCTGCACTCTTCGTCGATGCGCTGGTTGGTCAGCACCAGGTTGTCATCAAGAGTCTGGAGGCAAACTATCGCCGCGTCCAGGGAATATCCGGCGCGACCATCATGGGCGATGGCCATGTGGCGCTCATTCTCGATGTGTCGGCCATTGCCGGCATGGCGAAGACAAGCCTGCAAAAGCTGGCTGACGGTTGAATTGAGGAGCAAGAGATGGAAGCGATGAGAAATGGCGGTAGCATGGTAAACGAAGAGGATCTGGTAACTAGTGAGTACCTGACCTTCACCTTGGGTAGCGAAGAGTACGCAATCGATATCCTCAAGGTTCAGGAGATTCGAGGCTACGAGCCGCCGACGCTGATTGCTAATGCCCCGCCATTCATCAAGGGGGTAATCAACCTGCGCGGCATTATCGTGCCCATCGTTGATCTGCGCATCAAGTTCAATCTCGGCAAGATCGAATACACGCCCTTCACTGTGGTCATTATTCTCAATGTGGTCGGGCGCGTGATCGGTGCTGTGGTCGATAGCGTTTCCGACGTGTTTTCTCTGACGCGCTCGCAGATTCGTCAGGCGCCTGATTTTTCGGGGACTTTCGATACCAAATACATTCTTGGCCTGGCCACGGTCGATTCACGCATGATGATTGTGACGGATATCGAACGCCTGATGACCAGTGCCGATATGGCGCTCATCGACTCGGCCAGCGACTAACGCACAGCCCTCATTCAAGAGCCGTGACATGTTGAATTTACGCAATTTCAAAATTGGCACTCGTCTGATCATGACGACTGTCGGCGCCTTGGCGCTGATGATCGCCTTTGTCGCCATTGCTTGGCTCAGCCTGAATTCGATTGGCGACAAGGTTGATCGCATAGCGAACAACAATATCAAGAAAACCGAACTGGCCGTCAACATGCGTACGCGCAATCTGTTGATTGACAGGCATGTGCGTACTGCAATGATCCATGAGGAAACCGAGAGGCAGCTAGGTGAGGAGAAGCAGGTTAACGCCGAGTTCCTGGCGTACATGGCATCCGAAAAACAGATCGGCGACACACTGGGCTCGGCGCGCGGGAAGGAGGTACATGAGCGCATCGTGCTGGTCAGAAAAGAGGCCGAAGCATCTATTTCCCGGATGTTTGTGCTGATCAAGGCAGGAAACCAACCAGAACTCGAAGATCATTTTTTTAATGCATTTCGCCCAAAAATGCAGCTCTGGTTCGAAGCGGTTGATGAAATGTTGCAACTGCAAAAAGAGAATAATCTTCGCGATGTTGCGGAGATCGACACGGTGAAATCACGTGTCCAAACCACCATGTTGCTGATGGTCGGCTTGGCGCTGATTATCATGATTCCGGCCGGCATGTGGGTTACACGTCAGATTACCGGTCCCTTGGACGAGGCGGTCGGTGTGGCCGATGCGGTCGCTGCAGGAAACCTGGAAAATAGTATTGATGACAGCGGAAACGATGAAACCGCGCATTTGATGAGCGCGCTCAGCCGCATGCAGACTGACCTCAGGGCACGTACAGAAGCAGAACGCAAGGTGGCCAACGAGGCACTTCGCATCAAAGTGGCCCTGGATGTGACTTCAAATAGCGTGATGGTTGCCGATCTCAGTGGTGTGATCGTTTATTGCAATGCAGCCGTTCTTGAAATGATGCGGGTGGCCGAGGCTGATATCCGCAAGGATTTGCCGTCTTTCCGTGCCAATTCAATCCTTGGGTCGAATTTCGATATCTATCACAAGAATACGGCGCATCAGCGCAGCCTGCTAGCCGGACTCAAAGGCATGCATCGCGCGCAAATGATAGTAGGCGGCCGTACTTTCAAGTTGGTGGCCTGCCCGATCGTCAATGAGAGGAATGAGCGTCTCGGCACAGTCGTCGAGTGGACTGATCGTACTGCCGAGGTGGCTGTCGAGGAAGAGGTCAGCAGCATTATTGCAGCTGCGGCTGCCGGTGATTTTTCGCGGCGCATTGATGCGAGTGAGATGAGCGGTTTTTTCCGGCAGATGTCTACCGGCATCAACGATCTTCTCGAAGTGAATAGCCATGCATTGGGAGATGTTGGAGCCATGCTGGCGCGTCTTTCGAAAGGCGATCTGACTCGCAAGATCGATACTCAGTATCAAGGCGTCCTGGGTCGGTTGAAGGATGACGCCAATGTTACGGTCGACAACCTGCAGGAAATTATTTTCTCGATCAAGAGCGCAACTGACGCCATCAATACGGCAGCTCAGGAGATTGCCAGTGGCAACCAGGATCTTTCCGGGCGTACCGAGCAGCAGGCATCGAGCCTTGAAGAAACGGCCTCGAGCATGGAGCAGCTAACCAGCACGGTCAAACAGAATGCCGACAACGCCCGCCAGGCGAACGAATTGGCGAGCAGCGCGCAGAGGGTGGCCGAAAAAGGTGGGCAGGTGGTTGGGCAGGTAGTGGAAACCATGGGGGCCATCCATCAGGCCTCAAACAGGATTTCCGACATCATCAGCGTTATCGACGGTATCGCCTTCCAGACAAACATATTGGCGCTCAATGCGGCGGTTGAGGCGGCTCGTGCCGGTGAGCAGGGGCGTGGTTTTGCCGTGGTCGCGACTGAAGTACGAAATCTGGCCCAGCGCAGCGCGGCTGCGGCCAAGGAAATCAAGAACTTGATTTCCGACTCCGTCAAGAAGGTGCAAACCGGCGGGCGTTTGGTCGATCAGGCGGGGCAGACCATGGGTGAGGTTGTGGCGAGCATTCAGTGCGTAGCCAAGATCATGGCTGATATTTCTTGCGCCAGCCGTGAACAGACTTCGGGTATCGAGCAGGTTGGTGTGGCCATCGGACAGATGGATGAAATGACTCAGCAAAATGCCGCACTGGTCGAACAGGCTGCTGCTGCAGCTGAAAGCCTGGAGGAACAGGCGCGTAACCTGGCAGAGTCGGTCGCTGTATTCCGTCTTTCTGGCGGACTGGTCATTCAAGGGCAGTCAGAGTTGGCTGGGCTGGACTTTGATGGCGCGATAGCTGCGCATGGCAAATGGAAGCAACGCCTGCTTGATTACGTGGCAGGTGGTGGAGAACAGCTTGACCCGGCTGTTGTTGGTCGTGACGACCAGTGTGCTCTCGGCTGCTGGATTCATGGCGATGGGCGTGCATTGCGTGGCAATGCCCAATATGCCGAACTCAAGGGCGAGCACGCAGGGTTTCATCGCTGCGCTGCGGATGTGATACGCACCCAATTGACCGGCAACTCTGAGGGCGCCCGGGCGCAGATTTCCGGAGAGTTTGCCAATCGATCCGCAAGGGTCATCGGATTGCTGGAAAGCTTGCGCGGGGGCGGGGAAAGTGTTGCCCCCGGACAGTTGACCGCAGCAGTTTCCAGGAACATCCCCTCCGTCAAGATGCCGGCGCTCGTTGCCCCGGATGATGATGAGTGGGAGGAATTCTAAATCGACGCTTCCATTGAGACAAAACGATGCGAAACAACCAGCCAGTGACCAATGTAGAAGTCAAAGTGGACGAGCACACACTTATCGTCTCCAAGACAGATCTCAAGGGCCAGATTAACTATATAAACAAGGATTTCATCGATATCAGCGGCTTTACCGAAGCTGAATTGATCAGCCAGCCGCACAATATTGTGCGGCACCCGGATATGCCTTCTGAGGCATTTGAAGACATGTGGCGAGATATCAAGGATGGCCGTCCATGGACGGGCATGGTCAAGAACCGCTGCAAGAACGGAAATTTTTATTGGGTCCTTGCCACCGCGACCCCGATTCGCGAAGGCGGTCAGGTGGTTGGCTATATGTCGGTTCGCCGCAAGCCGACGCAGCAAATGATCGACGCTGCGGAAAGCGCCTATCGCCTGTTCCGCGAAAAGAAGGCTGGCGGGTTAAGGATTTCGCACGGAGTGGTTGCTAATGGGGGCAATGGATTTTTCGAGAGCTTTTCCCTTAGGGCAAGGCTGATAGCGGGTTTTGGATCGTTGCTGCTTGCTTTGTCAGCAATTGCCGGTCTGGGCCTCTGGGGGATGAGCAAAACCAATGGTGCGATCGGGGAGCTCTATAACTACCGGATGCAGCCGATTCAGGCTCTGGCCATTATTGGCCGGCTGATGGCGGATAACCGATCGCAGGTTTTGTTGTCCTTGCAGCATGATCCAGCGGGGGGTTACGCCAATTTGCACGATCATCCCGTTGATTTTCACCTTAAGCAAATTGAGGCCAATATCGCCGAAGTGAGCGCGCAATGGGAGGTTTACCGAAAAGGCATTCGCTCCGAAGAGGGGCAGAAGCTAGCAGACGAATATGCTGAGGCGCGTAAACGCTATGTGACCGAGGGGTTACTCTTGGCAAAAGTAGCCCTTGCGGAAGGCCGTTTCGATGATGCAAACCAGATCCTGTTGAAGAAAATAAACCCTCTCTATGGGGAAGTTTCACAAAAGAGTGCAGCCCTGTTCAATGGTCAGGTTGAGCAAGGGAAAATGGATGTTGAGCAAAGCGAAACGAGCTTTGCCGACAAACGTTTCTGGATTATCTCGATTGCGTTGCTTGCGCTTGGATTGGGGGTGTTTGTTGCCTTGGCGATCATTCGTTCGATTACCCGACCGCTTGAAGATGCCATTGCTACCTTCCGAACTCTGACCGGTGGCGACTTTACCCGCAATGTTGATGTTTCGCGCAATGACGAAATAGGCAAGGTGCTGCAGGGGCTTCAGTCAATGCAGATTCAGCAGGGGTTTAATGTTGCCGAGGCGCAACGCGTTGCCAACGACAATCTTCGTATCCGCATTGCGCTTGATTGCGTTTCGGCGAATCTGCGGATTGCCGATGATGATGGCACGGTGATTTACGCCAACAAGGGACTGCTGACGACCTTGCGCCAGATAGAACCGGGACTGCGTGAACAGCAGCCAAGTTTTACGGTTGACGGGTTTGTCGGCAGCAATATCGGTGTGTTTTATCAGGACCCAGTGGCTGCCCTCAAGAGCCTGCGCGAGTTGCAGGGCACGCGCCAGACACAGCTCGATATCGGTCGTCGAGTCTATGACATCATTACCAATCCGATCATAAACGATCGCGGCCAGCGCCTCGGTACGGTGGGCGAGTGGGTGGACCGCACCGCCGAATTGAATGCGCAGCGGTCGGTGGCCGCTCTTGTCTCACAGGCTTCAGCCGGGAATCTGGAGGCGCGTCTGGATACCTCGACACTGGAAGGGTTCTACAAGGAGCTTGGTACCGGCATTAACAGCCTGGTTGAAACCAGCGGGGCGGCGATTGGCGAGATTGCCAGTCTTTTGTCCCGGGTGGCTGATGGAGACCTGACCCAGACATTGACCAGCTCGTATCAGGGGACATTTGGCCGTTTGCGCGATGATGCCAACCAGACTGTCACGAAGTTGCGTGATCTGGTCGGTGAGATTCAGTTGTCGGCGCAAACGATCAATACGGCAGCAAAGGAAATTGCATCGGGTAATCAGGACCTATCGAGTCGGACAGAGGAGCAGGCCAGTAGTCTGGAAGAGACTGCCTCAAGCATGGAGCAGCTAACCAGCACGGTGAAACAAAATGCGGACAATGCTCGCCAGGCCAACGAACTGGCTGGCACGGCACAAAGAGTCGCCGATAAGGGTGGTGAGGTTGTCGAGCAGGTGGTCAACACGATGAGCGCAATTCATCAGTCGAGCAGCAGGATCGCTGACATCATTGGTGTGATCGATGGCATAGCCTTTCAGACCAATATTCTCGCCCTTAATGCTGCCGTTGAAGCGGCACGCGCTGGTGAACAGGGGCGCGGCTTTGCTGTGGTTGCCACCGAGGTGCGCAATCTGGCCCAGCGCAGTGCCGCCGCCGCAAAGGAAATCAAAGGGCTGATCTCCGATTCGGTCGAAAAGGTTGAAACGGGTAACAAGCTGGTCGATCAGGCGGGGCGGACGATGGAGGAGGTCGTGGCGAGCATCAAGCGCGTCACCAAGATCATGGGTGATATTTCCGATGCCAGTAATGAGCAAAGCGCAGGTATCGAGCAGGTCAGTTTGGCGGTAAGCCAGATGGATGAGGTTACGCAACAGAATGCTGCCCTGGTTGAACAGGCTGCCGCTGCTGCGGAGAGCCTGGAAGAACAGGCGCATCAACTGGCGATGACCGTCTCGGTTTTCCGGATTGCCGGGAGCAAAGAGGCACCCCGTCTGGCGTCACCGCAGCGCCGTATCCAGCATGAAGCTGCCCCAACAACCAATAGCGAGCGGCCTCGTGTCCAAAAGGCAGCGGTGCAACAGGTCAGTCTCGACGATGAGTGGGAGGAGTTCTAGTCATGGCTGATTCTCGCAATCCAGCCCCGCCTCCGTCGCCGCTTCGGTCATCGTTGTCGGCCAGCCTGCCCACGCGTGATGGTAGTGCGCGGGAATTCACGTTTTCGCCGACCGATTTTGAACGTGTCCGCAAACTGATTTATCAGCATGCTGGCATTTCATTGTCACCGGTCAAGCAGGACATGGTGTATTCGCGCCTGGCGCGACGTCTCCGCGCTACGGGCATGCCGTCTTTCGCGGCCTATCTCGACGGACTGGAGCGCAATGGCGGCGACGAATGGGAGCGCTTCGTCAATTCGCTGACGACGAATCTGACTTCGTTTTTCCGCGAGCCCCATCACTTCCCGATATTTGCCGATCACCTGCGCAAGCTCGGCACCAAACGCCCGGTCCGGGTGTGGTGTTCGGCGGCGTCGACGGGCGAGGAGCCGTACTCGATCGCGATAACCGTGGCCGAAACCTTTGGCACCGATGTTTCGCACATTTCCATCGTGGCCTCTGATCTCGATACCAATGTGCTGGCGACTGCCGAGAAGGGCGTTTATCCGATCGAGCGGGTTGAAAAGCTTGCGCCTGAGCGTTTGCGTCAATTCTTTCTGCGCGGCACCGGTAGCCAGGCGGGTTTTGTCTCGGTTCGTCCTGAACTGAAGCGGATGGTGTCGTTTCAGCGGATCAACCTGCTGGGTGCCAATTATTCGGTCAAGGGGCCGCTTGACGTCATATTCTGCCGAAATGTCATGATCTATTTCGACAAGCCGACGCAGTACAAGATTCTGTCGCGCTTCGCACCGATCATGCAGCCGGATGGCCTGATGTTTGCCGGCCATTCGGAGAGCTTCCTGCACGCGGCCGATCTTTTCAAGTCCCAGGGCAAGACCGTCTATGCCCTGGCAAATGCCCGATAGGGAAGGGGCTTGGTGCAACACTCCTACGACGAGCAACTGGCGAGCAATCGATACTTCGATCGAAAGTTCGGCCTCGAGGCCGCCAAGATATTGCCGGGTGAGTACTTTGTTTCCAGCCAGGACGCATTGCTGGTGACGGTCCTTGGTTCCTGTGTCGCTGCCTGTATTCGAGATCCGGACTTGGGGATTGGCGGGATGAATCATTTCATGTTGCCGGACGATGGCGGCAGGAGCCCGCTCGGCATGTCAGCCCGCTATGGCACCTATGCCATGGAAGTCTTGATCAATCACTTGCTGAAACTGGGCGCACGACGCAACCGTCTCGAAGCCAAGGTGTTTGGTGGCGGTGCCGTCCTGTCCAGTCTGGCGAGCAGCAATGTCGGCGCCAAGAATGCAGAATTCGTCCTTGATTTCCTGACGACGGAAAAGATTCCCGTTGTCGCCAAGGACTTGCTGGATTCATATCCACGGAAAGTCTATTATTTTCCGCATTCAGGGCGTGTCCTGGTCAAGAAGCTGCATCGGGTCCATAACGAGACCTTGTTCAGCCGCGAAAACGATTACAAGGTACGTCTGAGCGGCTCCAGAATCGAAGGCGATGTCGAATTGTTCGTTTGATACGGTCAACCGGAAAAAAGCGCCAAATTTAAAATCCACCTCAATAGAAACTCATGAAAACTCGAGTCCTGGTCGTTGATGATTCGGCCTTAATGCGTGGTCTGTTAAGCCAGCTGATCGGCATGGCCCCCGATATGGAGGTGGTGGGGGCTGCACCGGATGCCCAAACCGCCCGTGAAATGATCAAGGCGCTCAATCCGGATGTGGTGACCCTCGATGTCCAGATGCCGAAAATGGGCGGGCTTGAGTTTCTCGAGCGCCTGATGCGCTTGCGGCCCATGCCGGTCGTCATGGTTTCGTCGTTTACCGAGACCGGTTCCGATACCACGCTGAAAGCGCTTGAGCTGGGGGCAATTGATTTTATAGGCAAGCCACGGGCCGATAGTGGCAGGAGCTTGGATGGTTATGGAGAAGATCTGGTCGAAAAAATCCGCGCTGCCAAGGGCGCGCGTTTGCGAGGCTCAATGAGTTCGTCAGCCACGGTGCCCTCATTGCTGACGCCGACCAGACCTGGCTTGGCTGCGAGCGGAAAGATCGTCTTTGTCGGCGCCTCGACTGGTGGCACCGAGGCACTCAAGGAGTTTCTCCTGGGTATTCCCGCTGATTGCCCGCCGATTCTCATCGTGCAGCATATGCCTGAATCCTTCACGGCCTCCTTCGCCCGTCGCCTCGACGCCCTCTGCGCGCCGCGCGTCATTGAGGCGCAAGGCAATGAAAAGGTCGAGCCGGGAACCGTCTATGTTGCGCCAGGGCATTCCCATTTGCTGATTCGCCGGGGGAATTCCGGTTTTCTCACCGAGTTGGCCGTGACCGCCCCCGTTAACCGCCATCGCCCTTCGGTTGATGTGCTGTTTGATTCAGCGGCTGCCCTGGTTGGCCGCAAGGCGGTTGGCGTTATTCTGACCGGCATGGGCAAGGATGGTGCTCAAGGTTTGTTGCGCCTGCGTCAGGCCGGGGCGAGAACCTTCGGTCAGGACGAAACAAGCTGCGTGGTCTACGGAATGCCGCGCGAAGCCTTTCTGATCGGCGCTGTCGAAGAGCAATGTGCGCTCGACGACATGGCGCGCCGGGTGATTGGCGCCATTTGCGTCTAACAGGCCAGTCGGGCTTGTTGCCTGCGGTCAAAGGATTAAACTAGGGATTCGACTGACTTTTTCGGACAGGAAAACAAATGCAGGCAAGTATTCTCAATGAATCCGGCAAGGTGAGCATCAAGCTGGCTGGACGTTTTGATTTCAATACCCACCGTGAATTTCGTGCTGCCTATGAGCCCCTCGTTACCGACTCTGCCGTTCGCGCGGTCGCCGTTGATTTCGCCGGGGTCGATTATCTTGATAGCTCGGCATTGGGCATGTTGTTGATGTTGCGCGACAAATTGGGCGGAGCAAACAAGGAAGTGGCTCTGACCGGCGTTCGGGGTAACGTAAAACAGGTGCTAGATATTGCTAATTTTGGTAAATTGTTTCAAATTTTCTAAATACTTGGTGTTGTTCGCCGTTAATGGAAAATGGTGTGAGCGCCCACATGGTGCTGATAGCAAGTTCGTCGCCGGGTGACGACGGAGCAGGAAGTGACGGTTGGAAGGCTTCTAGCTACCGAGGGCAGCCGGATACGCAACATGCGAGAGGATGACAATGTCTGAGTTATTGAAGAATATCGATGCGCGAACAAAATTGGCGGGCACCAACAAGCTCGAGATTCTTTTGTTCTTTCTCGGCGTCGATCGGCGGACGGGGCGTCGTGAAACCTATGGCATCAATGTCTTCAAGGTTCGCGAGGTCATGCGTACGCCGGTGATTACCGCTGCCCCCGATATGCCGCCCTCCGTTGAAGGCATGGTTAGTCTGCGCGGGGCACTGGTGCCTGTAATCGACCTCGCCAAGTATTCAGGGATATCCCCCGAGACGCCACGCGAAATAATGATCGTGACCGAATATAACGGCCATACCCAGGGATTTCTCGTCGAAGGCGTTGATACCATTCTCCGTCTGGACTGGAGCAAGATGCGCGTTCCCCCGGAAATGCTGACCTCGCAGACCGGGGGGTTGGTGACGGCGGTCACCGAGCTGGAGGACAACCGTCTGGTGATGATGATGGACGTCGAGAAGGTGCTTTCCGAGACATCCAGTATCGACAATGAGATCATGTTCCGCGGGGTTGTTGCGGTCGACAAACCGGATAGCACGGTTTTTTATTGCGATGACTCCAGCGTTGCCCGCAAGCAGATTGAGCGTACGCTCCAGGCCATGGGGGTCAGGGGCATATCGGCGGTGAATGGCCGCCAGATGTGGGAGGAGATGGAGAAGGTTGCCACCTATGCCCAATCGATCGGCAAGCCAGCTTCCTCAATGATAAGCCTGATCCTGACTGACATCGAAATGCCTGAAATGGATGGCTATATCCTGACCAAGAAAATCAAGTCCGATCCTCGATTCAACGGGATTCCCGTGATCATGCATTCGTCCTTGTCCGGGATGTCCAACCAAAAGCTGGGGGCATCGGTCGGCGTGGACGAGTATGTGCCAAAGTTCGAGCCCTTGCGTCTGTCAGAAACATTGGCTCGGCGGCTGGGCGTGGATACCGCGCCGGTTCGTCTGGCCTGAAAGATAGCGGGAGTTGACGATGGAACTCGTTGAGAATAAAAACCTGCTAGATAGTGTCGATGCCCGGACGCGACTGGCAGGTTCCAACAAGATGGAAATTCTGCTCTTCTCGCTCGGCACACGCGAGATTTTTGGCATCAATGTCTTCAAGGTCCGAGAGGTTGGCCGGACCCCGCACATAACCAAGACCCCCAATATGCCGCGTGGTGTCGAGGGGTTGATTTCGTTGCGCGGGAACGTCATCCCGGTCCTTTCGCTGGCCCCGTTCATGCAACTGGATGCACCCGCCGGACTCGGCAAGACAATGATGGTGGCAGAGTATTCAAAGCGAACCCTTGGCTTTCTGGTGCATGACGTTGATCGGATCATCCGCGTCGACTGGGAACGGGTGAAGGCCCCGGAAAGCGTGCTGGCGACAAATCAAGGGCTGATCACTGCCGTCATCGAACTGGAAAGCGGCGGGCTGGTTTCCATTCTTGATGTCGAGCAGATTCTCGCCAATGCCTTCGGTGAAGCAATGATTGTCGACATTAGTCCGGCAAGGGTTGATCCGGATACGAGCGTGTTTTTTGTCGATGACTCGATCGTGGCGCGGCGCAAGATCGCCGAAGTACTTGATAAGCTTGGTGTGCGTCACAAACATGCCACCAATGGCATGGAGGCATGGACGCGCCTGCAGGGTATTGCTGCTCACGCCGTGCAGATGGGGCAAAACATCCGCCAGGATATTCGTCTGATTCTGGTCGACGCTGAGATGCCCGAAATGGACGGCTATGTATTGACCAAGAACATCAAGTCCGACCCCCGTTTTGAAGGCGTACCGGTGGTCATGCACTCGTCGCTCTCCTCCGAGGCCAATCGAGCCATGGGGAAGTCGGTTGGTGTCGATGCCTATGTCGCAAAGTTTGATGCCGAGGCGCTTGCTGATACCTTGCGTCCGCTGATTGAACGATAACAAACCAAGTATCTGGAGTACTGCATGGCAGCTGATCCCAAAATGAAATTTCTGGTGGTGGATGATTTTTCCACCATGCGTCGAATTGTCCGAAATCTGTTAAAAGAGCTCGGTTTCACGAATGTTGATGAAGCCGAGGACGGCGCTATCGCATTGCAGAAACTGCAGGGCGGCGGTTTTGAGTTTGTCGTGACTGACTGGAACATGCCGAATATGGATGGCCTGACCCTGCTCCAGTCGATTCGTGCGACGCCGAGTCTGAAACATCTGCCGGTATTGATGATCACCGCGGAAGCGAAGAAAGAAAACATCATTGCTGCGGCTCAGTCGGGGGCTAGTGGCTACATCGTCAAGCCTTTTACTGCGGGGACGCTTTCGGAAAAGCTGAACAAGATTTTCGAAAAAATGGGTCAGGCGTAAGGGGAAAATATGTCTGCCAATAACGATTCCGATGATCTTGAAGCCCTCTTTGACTCAATTGCAGCGAGCAACACGCCAGTTCCAGAGCAACCCAGGTTTGTGCCTGTAGAGCCGCCGGCTTCTCTAGCCTCGTCTGATGCTGATAGCGATGATTTGCAAGCCTTGTTCGATAGTGTTGCCGCGGAGGCGGAGGTTGCAAAGTTCAGCCCCGAGACATCCGCTGATGTCGGTACGCACGCGGAGAGTTCCGGAGAGGGGTGGTCGCAACAGGAGGCTGTCTTCAATCGGATTGGGCACATGGCGCGTGCGCTGCACGATACCCTCGGGCAGCTAGGCTACGACAAGTTGATCGAGAAGACCGTCTCGGCGCTTCCTGACGCCAAGGACCGCCTCGCATACGTGGCTAATCTGACTGAGCAAGCTGCCTGCCGCGTCCTTAACGCGACTGATATAGCGAATCCGCTCATCGACGACATGGAAAACGGTGCACTGGTGTTGGGTAAACGCTGGGATAGTGTTTTTGCCAATGAAATGAGTCCCGCCGAATTCAAGTTGCTGGCGGCGGACACGCGCGCATTCCTGAATGAGCAGCTCCCGCAGAAAACCCGCGAAACGCATGCCCAGTTGACTGAAATCATGATGGCACAGGATTTCCAGGATTTGACCGGGCAGGTTATCAAGAAAATTGTTGGTCTTGCCCACGAACTCGAGTCAGGGCTGATGACTGTCCTTATCGAGGTCTTGCCGGAAACCAAGCGCACTGAAGAAGTGGCCAGCCTGATGAATGGTCCGGTAATCAACGCCGAAGGGCGTACCGATGTTGTGGTTAACCAAGAGCAGGTCGATGACCTGCTGGGCAGCCTCGGTTTCTGAGGGGGGGCAAAAATGAGCGACTTTGGCGGAATGGAAGATCTGCTGCAGGATTTCCTGCAGGAGGCCAATGATCTATTGTCGGACGTCGACAACAAACTCGTTGATCTCGAAAAGATGCCCGATGATCGTGCGCTACTGAACGATATTTTTCGTGGTTTTCACACCGTCAAGGGGGGCGCAGGCTTTCTCAATGCCACTGAGTTGGTGACGCTTTGCCATCTGACAGAAAATCTCTTCGATCGACTGCGCAATGGCGAACTTGAACTGACTGCAGAGTTGATGGATGTCATCATGGATGCCACCAAAGGTGTCCGTGAAATGTTCGGTGAATTGGGGCAGATGGTTCAGCCACAGCCCGCCGATTCGGCGGTGATTGCTGCACTTAAGGGGGTTTTGAGCGGTGGCGCAGTGGGCGTTGCCCATGCTACCACGGCCCCTCATCCGGCAGCAGATGTCGCGCAGGAGCCGGCCCCGGCGCCTGGTGAACCGGACTGGAATGCCTTGCATGCTGCAGTAACTGGCAAAGCGGCTTCTGTTGCGTCAGCTCAAAGCGACGTGATTACCAAGGCCGAAACGGCCATTGTCGAGTCGGTTGTTACTCCGACAGCGGTGGTGTCTCCGTCGGCCGCCACAACGCCGCCATTCGGCCGGCGGACAACGGACAAGCCCGGCGGTCAGCCGACTTCTGCTCGGCGGGCTGAAGAGCGTGGCCGTGAAAATACGATTCGCGTCGATACCTCTCGACTGGATCAGGTCTTGAATCTGTCGGGTGAAATTGGTTTGACCAAGAACAGACTGACCAGCTTGCGGGCCGATATTCTTGCCGGTAAAAATGACTCTGAAACCCTGCATGCGCTGGATCAGGCGGTAAGCCAGCTTGATTTGCTGGTGTCGGATTTGCAGAACTCGGTAATGAAGACACGGATGCAGCCGATTGGCCGGCTTTTCCAAAAGTATCCGCGGATTGCCCGCGATCTCGCGCGGCAACTGGGCAAGGACGTCGAACTGGTCCTGGCAGGAGAGGAGACCGAAGTCGACAAGACCATGATTGAGGATCTTGCTGACCCACTAATCCACCTGATCCGCAATGCGGTGGATCACGGTGTCGAGATGCCCGAGGAACGGCAGGCTGCCGGGAAGCCGCCAAAGAGCCTGGTGCGTCTTGAGGCACGTCAGGAAGGCGATCATATCGTCCTGATCATCGCTGACGACGGCAAGGGGATGAATGCGGAACGTATTCGTGCCAAGGCGACGGAAAAGGGATTGATTTCCGAAGAGGAGGCCAACACGCTCGATGAGCGTCAGAGTCTCAACTTGATCTTCATGCCGGGCTTCTCGACCAAAACGCAGATTTCCGATGTCTCGGGGCGTGGCGTGGGTATGGATGTGGTCAAGACCAACATCCAGAAGCTGAATGGCTCGATCGAAATCCGTTCGGAACCAGGCAAGGGCTCGGTTTTCATCATTTCACTGCCGCTGACACTGGCGATCTTGCCGGTGCTGCTGGTGTTGCTTGGCGATCAGCCATTTGCATTGCCGCTGTCACTCGTGCGCGAAATATTGCCAATCGAGCAGAGCCGAATTCAGGAGGTGGGTGGAAAGGAAACCTTGGTCGTCAGAGGAGAGGTTCTGCCTGTGATTACGCTGGCTCGTCTACTTGGCTGGCCGCTTGAGCGATATCCCGAATACGGAGTGTTCATGCAGACGGCAGAGCGCAGTTTTATTTTGGCGGTTGATAGCTTTGCCGGGCGTGACGACGCTGTGATTAAATCACTTGAAGACTTCCGTCCAAAGGGTGTGGCTGGAGTTACGACTCTCTCCAATGGGCAGATCGTGTTGATTTTGGACATGAAGGAGTTGTTATCCGATCTCGGTCAGCATCCCGATTTCGGTCCCGCAGTGCGGGCACTTGATTTCGCCTGATTCCTGTTTTCAGTCAACGAGTTGAGAGGGAGCTACGCTCCCTTTTTTCTTTTGGAGGTTTACTCTGTTGTCATGGGCTTGCAGATGGCATCTGAGAAACAAAGTAAATAAACACACGTACCTATATAATTTTTCTCGTTTTTTCCTATAATAGCCATAACATAAACCAAAGATGGCTATGGCCGAAGATAGCGACCTCGAGAAAACTGAAGAGCCTACTAGTAGGCGAATCGAACAGGCCCGGGAGAAGGGGCAGGTCCCGGATTCCCGTGAGCTTGGTACTTTTCTTGTTTTGATCGTTGCGGGTGCTGCTTTCTGGATGATGGGCGGCTGGTTCATGCAGCGCTCCATGGCTATTGTCAAAAAAGGCTTCACCGTCGAATCCGAGCTTATGCGTGAGCCGGCCTTGATGCTGCCCCGCTTGGCCGAAATTTCCGGTGATGCATTATTTGCATTTTCTCCCTTGCTTGGCCTCCTTTTGCTGGCTGCGCTCCTGCCACCATTTTTCCTGAATGCGTGGGTGTTTTCGCCGCAGGCGCTGGCGCCTGATTTCAATCGACTCAATCCACTCAGCGGTTTTGGTCGGATGTTTTCCTGGAATAGCCTGATGGAGTTGGGCAAGGCTGTTCTGAAGGCAGGTTTGCTTGGTGGGGTTGCCGTTGCTCTGGTTTGGGCCGAGCGTGACGAAATATTCGGATTGCTGGGCGAGCCGCTGGATGCAGGGCTTGTGCATGCCGGAAATCTGGTTTCCTTTTCCTTTTTGATCATGGCCGCAACGCTGGTGCTGGTCGTCGCTGCAGATGTTCCTTTTCAACTATGGCAATACTTCGATAAGTTGAAAATGACCAAGGAAGAGGTTAAGCAGGAAATGAAGGAAATGATGGGCGATCCGCACGTCAAAGGTCGCATTCGCAGTCTGCAGATGCAGGCTGCGCGGAAGCGCATGATGGCCGCGGTTCCCACGGCAAATGTTGTAGTGACGAATCCGACACATTTCGCCGTGGCGCTGGCCTATCAAACAGGCATGGCCGCACCGAAGGTGGTGGCGAAGGGGGCGGGAATGGTTGCTCTGAGAATACGAGAAGTAGCCAACGAGAATGCGGTGCCGATCATGGAGGCGCCGCCACTGGCCAGGGCGCTCTACAAGCATGCAGAGCTCGACTCGGAAATCCCCTCTGCCCTGTACAGTGCAGTCGCTGAGGTTCTTGCATATATCTACCAGCTCGCTACCTGGCGTCAGGTGGGAGGTACCTTTCCGGTACCTCCCCGTGACCTTCCCGTGCCAGCTGAACTAGTGCCGGAGGCGGCGTAAATGGCCTCCTCATCAGTTGGCATGCAAAATTTCATGGCGCGAATGAACGTCTCCCAATTGGCTGCGCCGGTCTTGATCATGATGATTTTGGCGATGATGGTATTGCCACTTCCTGCTTTTGCGCTGGATGTGTTCTTTACCTTCAACATTGCAATATCTGTGCTGGTCTTGCTTGTTGCGGTCAACACGCAAAAAACGCTGGAATTCTCTGTCTTTCCGACGGTGCTGCTGGTCACGACCTTGCTTCGCTTGTCGTTGAACGTGGCTTCGACCCGAGTGGTTATGTTGGAGGGGCATACTGGCCCTGACGCTGCCGGGAAAGTGATCGAGGCATTCGGACATTTCATGGTGGGCGGAAATTTTGCCGTTGGTATCCTCGTTTTTATAATTCTCGTGATCATCAATTTTGTTGTGATCACCAAGGGTGCCGGACGGGTTGCCGAGGTGTCGGCACGCTTCACGCTTGATGCGATGCCCGGCAAACAGATGGCCATCGATGCTGATCTAAACGCCGGGCTGATTGGAGAGGAGGATGCCCGTAGGCGCCGTTCCGAGATATCCCGTGAAGCTGAGTTTTTCGGTTCTATGGATGGTGCGTCAAAATTTGTTCGCGGCGACGCTGTGGCTGGCATCATCATCATGCTGCTAAATCTCGTGGGTGGGCTCATTGTTGGCGTCCTTCAGCACAACATGGAACTGGCGCAGGCTGCAAAGAACTATACGCTGCTGACAATCGGTGATGGCCTTGTGGCGCAGATTCCGGGGCTGATCATCTCTATTGCGGCCGGCATGGTTGTTACACGGGTGTCGGACGATCGTGACATCGGCCAGCAGGTTATGGGCCAGATGTTCCAAAACGCCAAGGTAATTGGTATCACTGCTGGAATCATTGGACTCCTTGGGCTGATTCCGGGAATGCCAAATCTGGTCTTCCTGATGCTGGCTTCCGGGATGGGCTGGATCTCCTGGCGGATGATGGAGAAAGAAAAGAGGATTGTCGAAGCGCCGGTCAGGGTTGCGCCGGCACCAGTTCAGGAGGCGATGGAGGCGACATGGGGTGATGTCGCTCCGCTGGACGTCCTCGGGCTGGAGGTTGGTTATCGCCTAATACCCTTGGTTGATAAGTCTCAGGATGGTGAGTTGCTGCGTCGTATTCGTGGTATTCGCAAGAAGTTTGCACAGGAAGTCGGTTTCCTCGTTTCTCCTGTTCATATCCGCGATAATCTTGAATTGAAGCCCAACGCCTACCGGATTCTTCTGAAAGGCGTTGAGGTTGGGCAAGGCGAAGCCTATGCGGGGCAGCTTATGGCGATTAATCCGGGCCGTGTGGCAGGGACTCTGAGTGGTGCGGTGACCAAAGATCCGGCGTTTGGCTTGCCTGCAGTCTGGATCGATCTCGCTCAGCGAGAGCAGGCCCAAGCCTATGGCTATACCGTTGTGGATGCTTCGACAGTGGTTGCTACTCACCTTAACCACTTGATCCTGACGCACGCAGGCGAGCTACTTGGCCGTCAGGAGGTTCAGCAATTGCTGGATCATCTCGCCAAGGAAATTCCAAAGCTGGTCGAGGATCTTGTCCCCAAGGTTCTGCCACTTGGCACCTTGCAAAAAGTCTTGCAGTCGATGCTCGAAGAGGGGGTTCATATCCGCGACATGCGGACCATTATCGAAACCGTCGCTGATCACGCAACACGCACTCAAAATGCAGATGACCTGTCGAGTCAGGTACGCATCGCCCTTGGCAGAGCCATAGCTCAGCAACTTTTTCCGGGGAATGGCGAAATGCAGGTCATGTCGCTCGATCCGACCTTGGAGCGCCTTTTGTCACAGGCAGTGGCCGGCGGTTCAGAAAATACCAGCTTTGAGCCGGGGCTTGCCGACACTCTTTTGCGTGAGACCTCCTTGGCTGCGGGGCGCCAGGAAGGGCTGGGGTTGCCGGCGGTATTGCTGGTGCCGGGTGGTCTCCGCTTACTGTTGTCCAGATTTTTGCGGCGTACCGTTCCTCAGTTGAAGGTGCTGTCCCATAACGAAGTGCCTGAAACCCGAATTATTAAGGTGACCTCGATCATCGGAGGCAGAACATGAACGTCAGAAAATTCATCGCGGCCAATGCAAGGGATGCCTTGCGCAAAGTAAAGGAAACTCTTGGTAACGACGCGATCATTCTTTCGAATCGCGGCGTGCCGGGCGGTGTCGAGATCATGGCTGTGGCTGCGCGCGATATGGCGATGATTGTTCCCACGCAGGTTCAAGAGAAAACTCTACCGGAGAGAAAGTTGCCGGAAAGCCATCCGGATGACGACTATCGTGTCGTTCTGAGTTCGGCGCGAGCAAGGGTCTCGCAGCCGCCACAGCCTACCGTGGTTCCTCAGCCGTCATCGGCGCAACATCAGGCGCACTTGTCAAAGCAAGCATCAATGGCGGTCAATGCGGGCATTCCGAGAACCGGGGCTTTGCGGCAGATGGAAAATGGCCGTCCTGGTCCGTCGGCCGCCGTTCCCTCGAGAGTCGCTCCTATTTCTACGCAGCCAGCCTCTGCCGCGGTTCCGGCGAGTGCTCCGCGCCGCCCGGAGGCAGAGGTGGTGCCAATGGAGGTGATGGACGAAATCCGTTCATTGCGCAAAATTGTCGAACAGCATCTGGCTGGCTTCGCCTGGGGGGAGTCTGCTCGTTCCGAGCCGGTAAAGACAGATATTTTGCGGCAGATGCTCGATGCCGGATTTTCCCCCCTGTTTTCCCGCGAGCTACTTTCTGATCTGCCACGTGAAATGAATGGTTTGGAGGCAATGGCCTGGGTCAAGGGGGCGGCTGATCGTTCGCTTCTGACGATCGGCAATGAAAACGATATCGTTGACCGCGGTGGCGTCTACGCTTTGGTCGGACCGACCGGGGTAGGAAAAACGACGACGACGGCGAAGCTTGCTGCACGTTGTGTATTGCGCCATGGCCCGAGCAAGGTGGCGTTGGTCACTACAGATGGGTATCGAATTGGTGCTCATGAGCAACTGCGTATCTACGGTCGTATCCTTGGCGTCTCTGTTCACTTGGTGAAGGATGCCAGCGAACTGCGGCAGACCTTGATAGAGCTGCAGCACAAGCATATGGTGCTGATCGATACGATGGGCATGAGCCAGAGAGATAAGCTGGTTCCTGAGTTGACGGACATGCTTTCTGGTTGTGATGTACAACGTCTGCTGTTGCTGAACTCAACTTCGCGAGGAGACACTCTGGATGATGTCGTTCGCGCCTACGCGGGCGACACATTAGCTGGATGCATTCTGACAAAGATTGACGAGGCGGCCAGTCTGGCTACAGTCCTGGATGTCATCATGCGTCATGGATTGAAGCTTCAGTACGTTTCCAATGGACAGCGCGTGCCGGAAGATTTGCATCTGCCGAATCGTAGCTATCTCTTGCATCGTGCGTTCAAGGATGTCCCGGAAAGCTCTCCTCACAAATTTGACGGCCTTGAACCTGGATTGATGATGGCTAGTGCGGGAATGGTTGCAGTTGGAGGCAGCCGTGGCTGACTTTCGCGTCGATCAGGCCGCAGGATTGCGCCGCCTGTTGGGAGGAGGTCAGCAACTGCAGGTCATCACTTTTGTCGCGGGATGTGACGGCGTTGGCCGCAGTGTGGCCGTGGCCAATATCGGGGTGGCACTTGCGCGGCTAGGAAAAGAAGTTCTGATCATAGATGAGCATGGGCCTGGTGACGATATTGCGTCCACTTTTGGCATGACTGCCAAATTCGATCTTCTCAATGTGGTTCAGCGTGAAATGCCACTTTCTCAAGTCTTGCTTCAGCCGATGTTGGGGCTGCGTGTTCTGCCGGCGGCGCGGGCAGCGAGAAAACTGGGGCGACTGTCGTTGCCGCAGCAGCAGACTTTGCTCGATGCCATGTCCGGTCTGGAAAGGCCAATTGATGTAATACTGGTCGATGCCAGCATGGCTCACCCAAATGGTTTTTCGCCATTTGGGCTGGTTTCTCAGGAGGCGGTAGTGGTGCTTTCCGGGAGCAGTGCCTCGATAACAGAGGCATATTCGCTGATCAAAAAAGTGAGCCATGCTTTTTCGCGAAAACATTTCCGCATTCTGGTGAACAAGGTTCGTAGTCAGTCCGATGCGCGCTCAATTTTCGAGAATATTGCTCAGGTTGCAGCACAACGCGGCGTTGCACGCCTCGATTACGCTGGTGCAATTCCTCTCGATGAGGCATTGCGGCAGTCGGCACAGCTATGTCGGCCTGTCCTGGTTCAGGCGCCCAACTCGTTGGCGGCGGCGGCGTTCCGGGATATCGCTTCGGATATGCTGTACTGGCAGCGCAGTGAGTGCGAGGCCGGCGGTGTCGGTCAGTTCATGCAGCAACTGTTACACTTAAGCCAACGCATAACCCCCCGCGTACTTCGAGCCTGATGTATACCGCTGCCGGGCAGCTTGACAGGGACCAGTTGGTTCAGCGCTTCATGCCGTTGGTGAAGCGTATCGCCTATCATCTGATGGCACGCCTGCCGCCCAGTGTACAGTTCGATGATCTCGTCCAGAACGGGATGCTTGGCTTGCTGGACGCTATAGATCGGTATCAGGAAGGTTTTGGGGCTCAGTTTGAAACCTATGCAACACAACGAGTTCGTGGTGCCATGCTGGATGGACTACGGGAAAACGATTGGTTGCCGCGTAATTTGCGTCGGGAGTTGCGGCGCATCGAGACGACAATCAACCAGCTTGAGCACGAACGCGGCCGTGCACCATCTGAAAAGGAACTAGCTGACGCCCTGGGGATGTCCTTGACCGACTACCAACGGACATTGCAAGAGGCGCGTGGGCATCAGATTGTCTATTACGAAGATTTTTCAGGTTCGGGTGATGAAGATTTTCTAGAGCGGCACTTTACAGACAACGATGCTGATCCGGTGAGTATCCTAGAGGATCGGGGTATAAAGGAGCAATTAGTGCTGGCGATTGGTTTGCTGCCGGAGCGCGAAAAAATGATGATGGCGCTGTACTACGAGCAGGATCTGAATTTGAGGGAAATCGGCGAAGTTATGGGTGTCACCGAGTCGCGCGTTTGCCAGCTACATACTCAGGCCATTGCACGACTACGCAGCCGTATTGTCAGTGAGGTTCCTGCTGCCACGAAACGTCGCAAGGAGAAGGCTGGTGGATAAGATCAGCCTCGCCGGTCTTGCAATAAGTATCGTGGCGATCATCGGTGGTCAGTACCTTGAGGGCGGAAGTATTGGCTCTCTAGTTCAGCCTACGGCGCTGTTGATAGTGCTTGGCGGTACGTTGGGGGCAGTGTTGCTGCAAAGTCCAATCCATATCTTCAAGCGTGGAATGAAGATGGCAAAATGGGTCTGGATTCCACCTGTCATAGAGCAGAAACGTCAGATAGAACAGATTCTGAACTGGAGCCAGATGTCACGCCGCGAGGGGTTGTTGGCCCTTGAAAACTATATCCCGGGTATAAAGGATGAGTTCGCGCGAAAGGGCTTGCAGCTCTTGGTTGATGGTGCAGATCCAGAGCGAATCCGGGAATTGCTGGAGGTTGAAATAGGCACCTTCGAAGATGAGTGGCGTCAGTCAGCGAAAATATGGGAGGCAGCCGGAGGCTATTCCCCGACGATTGGCATCCTGGGGGCTGTAATGGGGCTGATTCATGTCATGGAAAACCTTTCCGATCCCACAAAGCTTGGAGGTGGCATAGCGGTCGCGTTTGTTGCGACGATCTATGGCGTTGGCCTGGCCAACCTTGTATATCTGCCGATTGCCGCCAAGCTGAAATATTATGTGATGCGCATGGTTTCATCGCGGGAAATGCTTGTTGATGGTCTTGTTGGAATCGCTGTCGGTGACAATCCACGAATCATCGAGGGGCGCCTGAAAGGCTATCTTCACTGATGGCCCGCAAGCGCCGCGAGGAGGAGCATGAGAACCACGAACGCTGGCTAGTTTCCTACGCCGATTTCATTACCCTGTTGTTTGCATTTTTTGTGGTCATGTACGCTGTTTCGTCAGTGAATGAAGGCAAATATAAGGTCCTGTCAAATTCGCTGACCAATGCATTCAAAAATAAAACCGGAGAGCCTGGCGGGCAGACGATTGCTGTCATGCCAGGCGCGCTCCCTATGCCGCCGCGGCCGGTAATCAAAGTTGACAAGGCGCCCGAGACCGCAAAGCACGAGGCCAAAAAAGCCGAGCAACGACAGAAAATGAAGAATGTCGCTGGCAATATCATGGATGCGCTACAGCCACTTGTTGCAGCGGGGAAAGTCCGGTTGCTCGAGACCAGTCGCGGGGTGACCATCGAAATTAACGATAGCGTACTTTTTTCTGCGGGACAGGCACGTCTTCAACCCGCCTCAATAAGTGCCATGGGCGTCATAGCGCAGGTGCTTGCGAGCACGGATTTTCCGATCACAATCGAGGGGCATACCGACAACGTGCCGATTGCTACGCCACAGTTTCCGTCCAACTGGGAACTGTCCGCCATGCGTGCGACAACGGTACTCCGGCTTTTCAATGATGGGGGGGTCGGCGCGGAGCGATTAACGGCAATCGGGTACGGTGAAACCAGGCCGGTAGAGACAAACACAACGCCAGAGGGGCGTGCCAGGAACCGCCGCGTCAGTATCATGATTGACTCTAACCGTCCGGAAGAGCCCACGGAAATCAACGAAGCGCCCAAGGCGCCAATTCGCTGATCTGCTCGAGTGTGGTGGGTCAGGCCGAATCGATGATTCGACTGCCTGTACTCAGGGATGCCTGGCCATTGCTGCTGTACAGCGATTGGTCAGCTTTGCCCTGCGTCAGAATGGAAAGCGCATCACTGGTTTTCTGATGAAGCACGTTAATCAAGTTGCCGTTTAACTCATTTATGGCACGCGCTTCACGCGCAGTTTCCAGCAAGCCCATCCAAAGCTCAACTGCCTCTATTTCCGATGGATGAGCCGAAAACCATGCTTGCATGTCGATAGTGGCTTCATCGCTTGATGAAAGAGTGCGAGCGCGCTCGGCGCCTGCTAGATTCAGGCTATCAACGAGCGAGAGCTTTCCAGCGTTTATTTCAGCCAAGCCATCTGATTTGCCTGAGCGCAGAATTTCCTGTTCGCGCAAAAGCGTATTTCGGAAGCGTGCGACCAGTTCGGTCTCACGCTTCAACAGCTTTGCAACTATGGTCATCAAGCCTTACGCTGGGAATCAAGCAAGTCGCGGGCGGATTGAATCAATCCATCAGCAATCGCCTCTGGATTAACCTTGAAATGGCCTTGGGCAATGGCATCTTTGATTTCCTGAATACGCGCCGCGTTAACCGGCGGCCTCTCGGTGCCCTGCAAGGTGCTGGCCAGTTGGCTCAGACTCACCGATTCAGCGTTTGATGACGCTTCGTTCAATGGGCGAGCGACTGGGCGGGAGGCGATCTGCGTCGTGGCAGGATTGTATGTGCTGTCGATTTTCATGATGTAGCTCGCAATACTTTTTGATCTCAGACGGTATATCGGCCGTCAACGCCGAAACTTTAGCTTAAAAATCTATTTCTACACTGCCATCAGCACGCGCTGTGCCAGATATTGTCTGGCCAGAGTTCATGCGAATCTGTGCTGGCTGGCCAAGAGTGGCATTGTTGATAGCCTTGCCTTCGGCACTGACCGAGAATCCACTGCCTTTCGATATGACCCTTACTGTCTGGCCTTGGCGAATTACGATTGGAGCCATTAACTGATCGAAACGTATGGTCTGGCCAGCGCCTAGCGAGTTGCGAAGTGTCTTGCCGACGACGCCTGATGGATCGCTGGCCACGCCGGCCGGCAAATGGGAGACGTCGCCACTGAGTGTGACCAGATCTGATTCGCTGATCACCTGACCGGCAATTAATGGTCGGCTGGTCGTGACATAGTTGCCGGCTACGGCAATTTGAGCCGGTACTAGAACGGTCCAGCTATTTGGTGACAAGCAACGGACGCCGATGTGGGTTCGGCCGACGATTTTGCTGCCTTGCGGTGTAAACGCCTCGAGTGCTGAGCAGGGGGCAAGTCTGCTGGCATCGAACTGCCCCATCGTGATCGTCGTTTTGCCGGCAAGACTTTTAGTTTGCAGGCGAATATGTTGTTCGGCTGTATCAAGAATCGTTGCCAAGTCTGCCGCAAGGGCGGGCAGAGAGTGGGGGAGCAAGCAAAACAGGGCGAGGAGACGCATGGGCATGTGCGCATTTTGCCCTATCGGATCGTTACCGCGTATCAATTTCGCCATGGCATGAAGTGTGCTTTTTATGATTTAACAAATGTTGGAGGCGACCATGGCAAATATCGCGCAAAACTTCTCGGTTCTAAGCAAGGCTCTCGATTTGCGTACGCAGCGTCA
This sequence comes from Azonexus sp., assembly GCA_030691385.1. Lineage (GTDB taxonomy): Bacteria > Pseudomonadota > Gammaproteobacteria > Burkholderiales > Rhodocyclaceae > Azonexus. Next base: position 14,357 of record JAUYEI010000108.1, on the reverse strand, counting down.
TCAGGTGCTGGCATCGAATATCGCCAATGCTGATACGCCGAATTTCAAGGCTCGCGATATTGATTTCAAGTCAGCCATGCAGAATGCACTGGCTGGCCGTGCCGATACGGGTTCGTTGAGCATGGCGCTTACCTCTGGCGCACATCAAGTGGGCAATCGAGCGAGTGGCCCTGGTGCCTTGCAGTATCGCACCGAGACTCAGTCTGCTGTTGATGGCAACACGGTCGATATGGATGTCGAGCGCACCCAGATCACGGATAACGCCCTCCAGTACCAGATTCTTACGCAATTGATTAGCAACAAGTTCCAGGGCTTGCGTAGTGCTATGAGTTCCACCCAAAGCTAAGGAGAGATTGAATGAGCCTGTTTAATGTATTTCAGGTGTCCTCGAGCGCCATGACTGCGCAGTCGATGCGCCTCAATGCGGTGGCTTCCAATCTGGCCAATGCGGACAGTATCGTGTCATCGGACGGAAGGCCCTACAAGGCCAAGCAGGTGGTGTTCGAGGCCACGCCGATGGGCGGTGCCGGCGATATCTCCAAAGGCGTTCGTGTCCGTCAAGTGGTCGATGATGCCTCTCCCCCTCGCGTCGTGTATGACCCCAGGAATCCTGCTGCTGATGAAAAAGGCTACGTTGCCTTCCCGAATGTCAATGTGGTCGAAGAAATGACCAACATGATTTCCGCCTCGCGATCGTATCAGACGAACGTCGAGGTCATGAATACCGCAAAAACCATGATGCTGCGCACGCTGCAGATCGGTCAATAAGGAAACGAATCATGAGTGGCGTTACTAGTACTCCTACGGTCAACACGGTTTTACAGCAACTTTCGGAAAACAAGAGTTCAACGACAAGCTCGGCCGATCAGCTAGGCGATCGCTTTTTGACCATGCTGGTTACCCAGATGCAGAATCAGGATCCGCTCAATCCCATGGATAACGCGGAAATCACCAGCCAGTTGGCGCAGATCAATACTGTCAAGGGTATCGACAGCCTGAACGCGACCATGCAAAAGCTGCTCACCTCCTACAGCGACGCGCTCTCCATGCAGTCCTCGTCGCTGGTCGGCAAAAATGTCCTTGCCGCCGGCAATTCCCTGCCGCTGGGGGATAACGGTGCGCTGGGCGGGGTTAAGCTGGCCGGTGAGGCAGACAAGGTCAGCCTCATCATTAGCGACGCTAAGGGTGTGAAGGTGGCGCAGCAAGACCTTGGTGCGCAAAAGGCAGGGGTGATCAATTTTGTCTGGGATGGCAAGAGTGCTGACGGAACCCGTGTGGGGAATGGCATTTACCAGTTCTCGGTGCAGGCTACCCAGGGTGCGAACAAGGTGGCGTCGACGGCGCTGGAAGTTGGCACGGTATCTGCTCTCGTAAGAGGGCAGAACGGCTTCCAGCTAGAAATCCCGGGCACTGGCCTGGTTGATTTCAGTGCAGTCGAACAGATTTACTGAGATTGAATCAAGGAGCACATCATGGCATTCCAACAAGGTTTGAGCGGTCTGAATTCCTCCTCCAAGGCGCTGGACGTTGCCAGCAATAATATTGCCAATGCATCGACGGTTGGTTTCAAGTCCTCGGCCACTCACTTCGCTGACGTCTATGGCGCTTCCCTTCAGGGCGGCGGCGGTTCGCAGATCGGTATTGGCTCGACGCTGGGTGCGGTGATGCAGCAATATACGCAGGGCAATATCACGTCGACCAATAACCCGCTGGATATTGCGATTAACGGCACGGGTTTTTTCGGGATGTCGCAGAACGGAAGTACGAGCTACACCAGAAATGGTCAGTTTCATCTGGACAAAGATGGCTTTATTATCAATGACCAAAATCGAAAACTGCTCGGTGTTCTTGCTGACTCAACGGGTAGCATTCCGCAACAGCCGCCGACTGATCAGCTCAAAGTAGATTTCGTCACCGGTACGCCTAATCCGACATCGAGCGCGAGCGTCACGGCTAACCTGGATTCGCGTCAAACGCTACCGACTATCTCGCCGCTTGATATCAGCAATCCAAATACCTACAACAGTTCAACAGCGATGACGGTGTACGACTCTCTGGGTAACCCGCATACCCTTTCCTACTATTTCTTGAAGGGTGATCACACCGGGGCGCCACCGGTGAACACTTCGAATACTTGGAGTGTTTACACTACGCTTGACGGGGCCGCAGTAAATCCTGCCACGACGGCACCTCAGATTCTGACATTTTCCTCTTCTGGTGTCTTGACCTCTCCTTCTGCACCGGCGACTTTGCCGCAAAGTTTTGCGGTTACGACTGGGGCTGATCCGCTGTCATTCGCGGTTAATGTGGGCAGCATGACCCAATTTGGCAGCCCGTTCGCTGTCAATGACCTGACTCAGGATGGTTTTGCTCCTGGTAATCTGGCGGGGATCAGCGTTTCCAAGGATGGCATTGTCCAGGCGCGTTACGACAATGGTCAGACTAGAGATATTGGTCAGGTCGCCCTGTTCAATTTCCGCAACCCGAATGGTCTTTCCTCGATCGGTAACAACCAGTGGTCGGAAACGGCGGATTCCGGTCAGCCGACACCGGGTAATCCGAATGCCGGTATTTTCGGTGGGCTGCAGGCATCGGCTATCGAAGAGTCAAACGTCGATCTGACAGCGGAACTGGTCAACCTGATCGTCCAGCAGCGTAATTATCAGGCGAGCGCGCAGTCAATCAAGACTCAGGATCAGGTGTTGCAGACCCTGGTCAATATCCGTTAATAGCTGCTGATCCCTCGGAAAACGCATCATGGATCGTTTGATCTACACCGCGATGACCGGCGCCAAGCATGTTTTTATGCAGCAGGCCGGCACTGCCAACAACCTCGCCAACGCCAGCACGGTCGGCTTCAAGGCGCAGGAGCACCGCTTCCGGGCGGTGCCGGTCCTGAGTAATGCCATGCCGACGCGGGCGTTTGTGGTCGACGCATCCGTAAGTGATGTTTTCGATGCGGGCCCTGTGATGTTTACCGGCCGCAACCTGGACGTATCAGTTCAGGGGCGTGGCTGGCTGGCAGTGCAGATGCCGGATGGCAGCGAGGCCTACACTCGGGCCGGCAGTCTGGACGTTAACGTGACCGGATTGCTGCAGACCAAGGGTGGTTACCCGGTGGTTGGCGATGGTGGTCCGATCAACGTGCCACCCGACAACAATATCGAAATTGCCCCCGACGGGACTGTCTCCGCGGTGCCCCGTTTCGGTACCCCGAACAATGCCAACGCGATCGGACGCCTCAAGTTGGTGAACCCCCAGGAGGCGAATCTCGTACGCGGTACCGATGGCCTGTTTCGCCTGCGCAGCGGCCAGCCCGCGGAAGCGGATGCAACGGTTCGTGTTGCTTCGGGCGCCCTGGAAGGCAGTAACGTCAATGTGACGGATGCGATGGTCAACCTGATCAGCCTCTCGCGCCAGTTCGAAATGCAGATCAAGATGCTGCAGACGGCAGATACCAATGCCCAGCGTGCTGATCAACTGCTTTCATTGAATTCCTGATAGGACTTAGCCATGATCCGTTCTCTGTGGATAGCCCGAACCGGCCTTGATGCCCAGCAAACCCAACTCGATGTCATTGCCAATAATCTGGCTAATGTCGGAACGAACGGGTTCAAGCGTTCCCGGGCGGTCTTTGAGGACCTGCTTTATCAGAACCTGCGTCAGCCTGGCGCACAATCGTCACAGCAATCGCAGATTCCGACCGGATTGCAGTTAGGGGCTGGAGCACGCCCGGTGGCAACGGCTCGCCTATATACCCAGGGCAATCTTCAGAAAACGGACAATACGCTGGATGTGGCTGTTCAGGGGAGCGGTTTCTTCCAGATTCTTCTACCGGATGGAACGACAGGGTATACGCGAGACGGCTCCTTTCAGAGAGACAATCAGGGACAGATCGTTACCACGAATGGCTACCCTCTGCAACCTAACGTCACGATTCCTGCGAACGCACTTTCAGTCTCGATCGGCACTGACGGCACCGTGACCGTCACTCAGGCCGGAACGGCGGCGGCGACCCAGATCGGTTCTATTCAGCTAGCAACCTTTGTCAACAACGGCGGCTTGCAGGCGATCGGTCAGAATCTGTTCCTGGAAACTGCGGCGAGCGGAACGCCAACGCCCAATACGCCGGGAACCAATGGTGCAGGGGTGACCAATCAGGGTTACGTAGAAACCTCCAACGTCAACGTCGCCGAAGAGCTTGTCACCATGATCCAGACCCAGCGCGCATATGAACTGAACTCGAAGGTGGTTTCGGTCTCCGATGCAATGCTCGGACGTTTGACCCAGATATGAGGTGAAATCATGAAACGTCTGGCTTTGCTGGTTGTTGTATTGACAAGCGCTTGTGCGACGACGCCGCCGACCAATGTGCACCAACCGATGTCGGCTCGCCCGGCCATGCGGATGGAGCCGGTCAGCGGGAATGGTGCGATCTATCAGGCCACCTATAGCCGCCCGCTGTTTGAAGACCGTCGTGCCCGCTTTGTCGGTGACACGATCATGATCAAGATTACCGAGCGCACCACGGCCTCGGCCAAGTCGAACAACAATGTCGATAAATCGAACGCCCAAAAAGCGTCGGTCAGCGCACTCTCCGGGTTGCCTGGCAAGGGCTTGCTGGGTATGGACCTGGGGGCCACGAGTTCAACCGCGTTCAGTGGCAAGGGCGAGGCAGCAAATAACAATGCGTTCACCGGCAACATCACGGTGACGGTCATTGACGTCATGCCCAACGGTAATCTTCTGGTTTCCGGTGAAAAGCAATTGGCTATTGGTCACGAGCAGGAATTTATCCGGGTGTCTGGTGTGATCAACCCGAGTTTTGTCGATTTTTCGAATTCGATCGAATCTTCGAAGGTGGCGGATGCCCGAATTGAGTACAAATCGGCTGGTCAGGTTAGCGAAGGTCAGATCATGGGCTGGATGGCACGATTCTTCCTTAATGTCTTGCCATTCTAGGAAACATTAAGGCGGAGACGGATCATGAAGACATTTGGCGGCAATTGGTACCGGCAGGCGGCAATTGTGGCCGCTTGCCTTCTGCCGCTCTGCGGCCAGTCGGCGTTTGCCGAGCGCATCAAGGATCTTGCATCGATTCAAGGGGTGCGTAACAACCAGTTGATTGGCTATGGCATCGTGGTCGGCTTGGACAATACCGGCGACCAGACGACGCAAACACCGTTCACGACCCAGGCTATGGGCAACATGCTGTCGCAGCTCGGCGTCAATTTGACGACCGAGCAGGCAACGAAACTCCAGTTAAGAAACGTGGCGGCCGTCATGGTCACGGCAGTCATGCCACCATTCTCCAAGCCGGGTCAGCCCATTGACATCACCGTTTCGTCCATGGGCAATGCAAAAAGCCTGCGCGGCGGCACCCTGCTGATGACCCAGTTGAAAGGGGGCGATGGGCAGGTCTATGCCGTTGCTCAGGGAAACGTTCTGGTTGGCGGTATTGGCGCCTCATCCGGCGGTTCAAAAATTGCGGTTAACCACCTTTCGGCGGGACGAGTCCCCGGTGGCGCAACGATCGAACGCGATGTTCCAACGGCGGTAGGCCAGGGTGGCTTTATCTATTACGAGTTGGCCAACACTGACTTCGGAACAGTGCAAAATATGGTCGAGGCGATCAACCGAGCGATATCGCCAGGGACCGCCCGAGCCGTCGATGGTCGGCGGATTGCGGTGCGTGCGCCAGATGATATCGATGCGCGTGTTGCCTTCCTTGGGCGCCTGGAAAGTCTGGATGTCAAACCGGCCGTCGGGAGTGCGTTGGTGGTCATCAATCCACGAACCGGTTCGGTGGTCATGAATCAGAAGGTTACGCTCGATCCCTGTGCGGTCGCGCATGGCAGCCTCTCCGTGGTTGTCGATGCCGGCAACCGGGCAACCGGGCAGCCGGCTGACATCCAGGTTACGCAAGCAAACGGCAGCCTGATGAACGTCAAGGCCGGGGCCAATCTGGCTGATGTGGTCAGGGCGCTGAATGCCCTCGGCGCCAATCCGCTGGATCTTCTGGCCATTCTTCAGGCCATGAAGGCAGCCGGTGCCTTGCGCGCCGAACTCGAAGTCATCTGAGCGGTATTCAGTTCGATGAAAATTCAGGACACGCCGAACCGCGCGGCCTTCGACGTCAAAGGGTCGCAGGATATCCGCGCCCAGTTTCAGAAAGATCCGAAACAAGGCCTGAAGGCTGCGGCGCAGCAATTCGAAGCTCTTTTCCTACAGATGGTCATGAAGAGCATGCGCGACGCAACGCCGCAGGACGGGATGCTCAACAGCGATCAGTCGCGTTTCTATACCGGCATGCTCGATCAGCAGATGGCGCACAACATGGCTTCTAGCCGTGGCGGCGTCGGGTTTGCCCGGTTGATTGAGCAGCAGTTGGGGCGGCATCTGGAGACGGCGAAGGGGCTGAGCGAACTTCAGGCGCCGGCAATAGCTGCCGCCAAGGATTTGCCGCTTGCCGTTTCCGATATGAGCCATTCGCAGCACCGGTCAGTGCCGAGTGCTCTTCCAGCCTCCGCATCCTATGGCGCCAATGCGTCGGTGACGCCAACAGTCAGTCAGGAGGCGCCTGCTTCATCGCGCGAGTTTGTCAATCGCATCTGGCCGCATGCGGTTGAAGCCTCACGGTCAACCGGAATTCCGCCCGTTTTTTTAATTGCTCATTCAGCCCTTGAGAGTGGCTGGGGACGGGGTGAGATCCGCAAGGCGGACGGGAACAGCAGTTTCAACCTGTTCGGTATCAAGGCCGGGAAAAACTGGACGGGCGATACCGTTGAGGCGGCCACCACCGAATATGTCGACGGTCAGCCCACCAAGGTGACTGAACGTTTCCGTGCCTATACATCCTATGAAGAATGCTTTCGCGACTATGCCAATTTGCTCCGCAACAGCCCACGCTATACCGGCGTGATCGGCTCCCAGGATGGCGCAGAGTTTGCTAGACGTTTACAGCAAGCAGGGTATGCCACTGATCCAATGTACGCCGACAAGCTATCGCGCATCATCAATGGCCCGACACTGCGCCAGGCCCTTATCGGGTGATCCGCTCTCAATGTTTTGAATTCGGGGCCGTTAATGAGGTTGTAGAGTAAAGGAATAGCTATGGGCAGTGGAATGCTTTCAATCGGGATCACCGGGATCAATGCGGCGCAACTGGGGCTTGAGGCTACCCAGCACAACATCGCCAACGCCAATACCCCAGGCTACAACCGTCAATATACTCTCCAGTCAGCCGGTATTCCCCGACTGACCGGCTCTGGCTACTTCGGCAGCGGTACTGCGGTAGATACCGTGCGTCGCGCCTACGATAAATATCTGACCGCCCAGACCTTTGCTGCCCAGGCGACCGCCTCCGAGTCAGCGACGCAACTGGCCAAACTGAGTCAGATCGACAATATGCTGGGCGACCCGAGCTCGGGGCTGGCTGTTGCCATGCAGGATTTCTTCACCGGCGTGCAGCAGGTTGCTGCCAACCCGTCTTTGGTTTCCGCTCGCCAGAGCATGTTGTCCTCGGCCCAGGCCTTGGCCACCCGTTTTAGCGCGATGTCGGGCCGTCTTGGCGAGTTGTACGACAGTGTCAACGGTGAGATCGCCAGTGAAATCGAGCTGATCAATGTCTATGCTCAACAACTTGCCGACGTCAATGGCCAGATCACGCGGGCAGAAGCAGCCACCAACCAGCCACCCAACGATCTGCTGGATTTGCGCGACCAGATGGTTGCCGATCTGAACAAGCACGTACGGGTGACGACCGTAGAGGACTCGATTGGCAATTTCAACGTTTTTGTCGGCAATGGCCAGCAACTGGTGGTTGGTAGCGTCGTCAACAAACTGGTGCCGATGACCTCAAGTTCCGATCCGGAGCGGATTGTTGTCGGCTTGCGCGGACAATCGGGGGTTGTCCAGGAGTTGTCGGAGTCGCTGATTGAAGGTGGCGCCCTCGGTGGTCTGATGAAATTCCGCAACAATTCGCTGGACGATGCGACCAATACTCTGGGGCAGATCGCTGCTTCGGTGGCTCTGACCTTTAATGCTCAGCATGCGCTGGGACAGGATCTGGAGGGCTTGAACCAGACCTCACTGACGGCGGGATTTCAGGCCGATTTCTTTACCTTTTCCCAGCCCAAGGTGCTTGCCAGTAGCGCGACAGCCAGTGTCGTGACGGCCAGTTTTCTGCCGCCGACCGGCGATCCGGCGACGGGTAATTTCACGACGAGCTTGACGGGTAGTGACTACGTCCTACGTGGTGATGGAACCAATCTGACGCTGACTCGCCAGACAGATGGAAAAACGTGGACGGCGGCTACGGTCGGGGTCTTGAATAACTCGATTGCTAGCGAAGGTTTCAGTGTCAGTGGCGCGCCGACAGCCAACGTCGACTACCTGATTGAACCGACCCGCGATGCAGCGAGAAACTTTCAGGTCAATTCGAACATTGCAACCGATGTCAAGCGGATTGCGGCTGCCGCACCTAGTGTAACGACCTTGGGCTCGTCAAATACAGGTTCATTGAAGGTGAGCCAGGGAAATGTTTCAACAGCTTACTCGCTATCAAGTTTGCCGAAGTTTACCTACAGCCCTGGTACTACTGCCGCCAACGGAACATTTGCTATCGATATCGCGGGAACAGTAACGGCACATTATGCAGATGGAAGTTCAGTTTCTGGTGCAGCCGTTGCTTTAGTTAATCGATTGAATGTGGCTGGGTCCGAACTGGCCCGCATTACCTACAATGGAATCTCAGTCGATATTTCCGGTCTACCCGCCAACGGCGACACCTTTAGCATCGCAGCGAATGTCGGTGGTGTGTCCGATAGTCGAAATGCAGTCAAGCTGGCAGCGCTGCAGACGCAAAATACGATGGAGGGCGGCAAGGCGACCTATCAGGGGAGCTATGCGAGTCTGGTCAGTGGCGTTGGCTCCGTCACTCGCCAGATCAAGATCAGTGGCGAGTCGCAACAAGCCCTTCTCAAGCAGAATGAACTGGCGCGCTCGGCAGTATCAGGCGTCAATCTTGACGAGGAAGCAGCCAATCTCATACGTTATCAGCAGGCCTATCAAGCATCGGCCAGATCCCTAGATATCGCCTCGAAACTGTTTGATACGCTTCTCGGTATCACCAATTAAGGAATGACATCATGCGCATAAGTACTTCGATGATGTTCGATACGGGCACGCAGAACATGCTGCAGTTGCAGACGAGTTTGTACAAACTGCAAAACCAGCTTTCCACCGGGCGCCGTGTCCTGACACCGGCGGATGATCCCGTTGCGGCGGCCCAGGCTTTAGTCATTAGTCAGCGTCAATCGATCAATACCCAGTTCATCGACAATCAGGCCAATGCCGAGAGCCAACTCGCCGGTCTGGAAAGCCGCATTGCCGGGGTTGGCGATCTGCTTCAGGCGGTCAAGACACGTGCCGTCGAGGCCGGCAATGGCGCCTATAGCGACAGCGACCGGCGCACGATTGCTGCCGAGATTAGGGAACGGTTTGACGAGTTGGTGGGATTGGCCAATAGCTCTGATGCCATGGGCAATTACGTGTTTTCCGGGTTCCGTGGCGACACTCAACCCTTCTCTACAACGGGGACCGTTGGCAGCAGGACCACGGTTTATGACGGCGACGATGGCCGCCGGCAGTTGCAGGTCGAAACCGGGCGCATGATGGATGTTAGCGAGTCAGGCCGGGATGTTTTCATGAACATTCCCCAGGGTAACGGTAAGTTCATGTTCACGGCTGATTCGGGAAATTTGGGAACCGGTGTGGTTGGGGCGTCGTCGCTCATCACGGGGTTCGATGACAGCAGCTATCAACTGGTTTTTACCGGAACCAATACATACGACCTGACGGTAACTACAAACGGTGTTCCGGCCGCACCTGTATCAGGGACCTACGTTAGTGGGGCGGACATTACGCTTGGCTCGGTCGGTCAGCAGTTCAAAATCAGCATTGCCGGCGCGCCGGCGATTGGCGACAAATTTGATGTCAAGCCGGCATCCAACCGGGATATTTTCAAAACCCTCGACAGCATGATCAAGGCGCTGGAGGGGAATGTTTCGTCAACTCCCGTTAGTCGCGCTGCTTTCCAGAATCAGATGACAACCATCAGTGAAAATCTGGATCAGGCGCTGGATCATATGTTGAGCAAACAGACTTCAATTGGTGCTCGACGCCTGGAGCTTCAGTCGCTGACCGATGTGGCATCGGATCTGAACATTCAATACAAGCAGGACATCGCCGCACTTCAGGATCTCGATTACACCAAGGCGATTTCCGACATGGCCAACCAGAAAATGGTGCTTGAGGCGGCGCAGCTTTCCTTCAAGCAGGTTAGCCAGATGTCGCTGTTCAACTACCTATGAAAAAAATTGGTGCCGCGCTGATCGCAGCAGCCTGTCTGGCTGGTTGCGGGGGAACCCCTCTGATTCCGAATGAGACCATTCAGCTCACCGCCACCAAAGCGATTAGCTTGTCATCGCTGGCAACGGCTGCCGTGGTCGGGGCGGCGATCTATCTGGTTTACGATCCGCTGGCGCCGAACTGGGAGATCGAGGAGTCCAGGTTGTCGCCGGATGTCTATCGTTTCTCGATGAAGATGAAGCGCTACCATACTGGTGGCGCCGGCGAATCGGTGCAGATACTCAAGCGGCGCGCCAGCCAGTTGCAATACGAAAATGGCTTTTCCAGCTATCATATTCTGGAGTACACCGAGGGTATCGATTCCCAAACCATTGGCGCAAGGCGCATGGCCGAGGGGATGATACGCCTGGTGCAGCGCCAGGATGCTGATTCCTACAAAATGAATGAGCGCTACTGATTAGCGGGGACGGCGAAGCCCAGCGTTGCACTGAGTGCGTATTCGTAGAGAGCCTGCAACGGCGTAGCCAGATAGTTCATGCTGACGGCCAGGGCAATGAAGCCGCCGATCATCGTGAGCGGGAAACCGAGCGCGAAGATGTTCAATTGAGGCGCCGCCCGGGTGAGGACTGCCAGCGCAATGTTGGTGATCATCAGTGCGACAACCACAGGCAGTGAGAGCAGCACCCCGACCGAAAACATTTTTGACCCGAGTTCGACCAGATTCAGCCAGCTAGTCGCTGCCAGGGGCGTCGCACTGACCGGTATGGCGTAAAAGCTCTGCGCCAGCGTTGCAACATACATCAGATGGCCATTTAATGAGAGAAACAGCAGGAAACTGATGAGGCTGATGAACTCGCCGATGACTGGCGTTTGCGAGGAGTTCAAAGGGTCGTAGGCGGTTGCGAAGCCCAGTCCCATCTGGGCACCAATGAATTCGCCGGCCACATGGACAGCGGCGAAGACAATACGGGCAGCGAAGCCCATGCCGATGCCGATCAACATTTGCTGCGCCAGTATCCAAAGACCAGCCAGCGAGGCCGGCGCCACGGCTGGCATCGGCGGCAGGGCAGGGGCGATGGCCATGGCGATGCCAATGCCAAGAATGAGCCGTGTGCGTCGGGGTATGCCGGCTGAGCCCCAGAGTGGCGACGTTGCAATGAACGCCAGAATGCGGGTCAGTGGATAGGCAAAGGCCACAATCCAGGCGTCCAGTTGTGCCGTGGTTATGCTGAGCATGGTCAGCCGATCAGCTGCGGAATGCTCTCGAACAGGCGCTGGATATAGTCCATCATGTATTCCAGCATCCAGGGGCCGACGAGGATCAGGACCAGGAACATGACCACCAGTTTCGGGACAAACTGCAGGGTCGCTTCGTTAAGCTGGGTTGCTGCCTGAAATATACTGACAATCAGGCCGACAAACAGGGCCGAGAGCAACATCGGCGCCGCTATGATCAGCGTAACTTCAATGGCCTGTCGGCCGATTTCCATGACGACACCCGGGGTCATGGATTGAAGCTTTTGACCAGCGAGCCGATCACCAGATGCCAGCCATCGACCAGAACAAAGAGCATCAACTTGAAGGGCAGGGCTACCATGACCGGCGACATCATCATCATGCCCATCGACATCAGCAGGCTGGCTACCACCATGTCGATGATCAGGAAGGGAATGAATATGATGAAGCCGATCTGGAATGCGGTTTTCAGTTCGCTGATGACGAATGCGGGAATCAGCACGCGCAGGGGGATGTCGTCAGGCTTTTCGAATTTGTCGGCCTTGGCGACGCTGGCGAGCATGGCTATGTCGGCTTCCCGGGTCTGGCGCAACATGAAGCTGCGCATTGGAAGCGCGGCCCGTTCTCCGGCCTGGACAATGTTGATCTTGTTTTCCGAGAGTGGCAGATAGGCGTCGGTATAGACCTTGTCGAGAGTTGGCGACATGACGAAAAAGGTCAGGAACAGGGCCAGGCCGACCAGAATCTGGTTGGGCGGCGACGTTGGCGTGCCCATGGCGTGGCGGAGCAGGGAGAGAACGATGATGATGCGGGTGAAGCTCGTCATCATCAGGATGGCGGCCGGCAGGAAGCTCAGTGCCGTGAGCAGGAGCAGTGTCTGGATGGTCAGACTGTAGGTGGTGCCTCCGCCGCCAGTTGGCGTGCTGGTCACTGATGGCAGGCCGCCTGCCGCCTGGGCAAGTGCGACGATCGGGGGGAGCAGCAGGGTCAACCCGAGGATGGCGCGCTTAAGCATTGTTCTGACGCTCTTTGATGGACTTGAGCCACTGGGCAAACGGCGCTTCGGCAGCGCCGGTGGTGGATTCAATATCCAATGCTGTTCCCTTTGGGAGTTGGTGCAGCGTACGGATCTGCCCGGGAACGATGCCGATGACCAGCCAGGTATCGCCCACTTCGACCAGCACGATGCGTTCGCGCGGGCCGAGTGCCACGCCGCCGACGATCTTCATGCTGCCTTGGCCGAATCCTTTGCCGCCCGACAGCTTGCGGGCCAGCCAGGCCGTACCAAACAGCAGTCCGAGAATGAGGAGCAGGGCGAGGGTCGCCTGCAGGTAGGTGCCGGCCGGAATGCCAGGGCTGACGGCATCGCTACCCCACGCGGTGATAGGCAGCAGCAGTGGAAAGAGAAGGCGCAGCAAGTCAGGAGTCGCGTTCGGAAGGAGTCAGGGCGCTATCTTAAACCCAAACCCGAAAATTGGCTTTGCTGCTGCTAACGGAGCTACTACATCAATTCCGCGCAAAAGAAAGCCTCAACCATTTCTGGTTGAGGCTTCTTGTCTTGGTGGGCCCGCACGGACTTGAACCGTGGACCAAAGGATTCTAACGTTTTCAACTTTCGCTGCTAAAGCTCACATCGTTAAATATGAACTTCATTAACGCTACGGACTATCTCACCACCTTCTACCCTGAATGCCGAAGCGTTCAATGCGGTCAGGCGTCGGGCGCTCAAGGCGGTCATTAAGGGGGCTATACCCCTCCGCTAGTCTCTGCACCTTCCGGAGTTGTAACTCCGGCTTGGCTCAGGGTTGCCGTGCACACATTGCTGCATGGTTAGGTTTCCCTGAATTCACCCAATTTTTCAATCGCCATTTCTGACGAAAGTCACCATTGATGAGTCCTCTGCTCTAACCAACTGAGCTACGGGCCCGAAACTGCAATTCTACCGGCAGCCCGCTGTTTAGGCGAGTTGCCAGCAGTTTGTTGTCTGCTTCAAACCTGGACCAGAAATGCACCAGACAACGCTCTAACTACCCCTTAAGTCTGGCAAAAACAAGGCTTAAGTTGTTGAAACAAATTAAAAGTTTGTATACGCGTTTTAGACATAGACGAATTATGAGTCCTCAGTGCTAACCAACTGAGCTACGGGCCCGGAAACCTTAGTTGCCGTTTTGGTCCAGGAAGCTGCGCAGCTTGTCGGAGCGGGTCGGATGTCGCAGCTTGCGCAACGCCTTGGCTTCAATTTGACGGATACGCTCGCGGGTGACGTCGAACTGCTTGCCGACTTCTTCCAGCGTGTGGTCTGTGTTCATTTCGATGCCGAAGCGCATGCGCAGGACCTTGGCTTCCCTCGTCGTCAGCGTGTCGAGGATTTCCTTGGTGACGCCGCGCAGGCTGGAGTACATCGCAGCGTCGGCCGGGGCCAGCGTCAATTGGTCTTCAATGAAGTCGCCGAGATGCGAGTCGTCGTCGTCGCCGATCGGGGTTTCCATGGAGATAGGCTCCTTGGAAATCTTCATGATCTTGCGGATCTTGTCTTCCGGCATGTCCATCTTCTTGGCCAGCGTTGCCGGATCGGGTTCGGCACCCGTTTCCTGCAGGATCTGGCGGCTGATCCGGTTCATCTTGTTGATCGTTTCGATCATGTGCACCGGAATGCGGATGGTCCGTGCCTGGTCGGCGATGGAGCGGGTGATGGCCTGGCGGATCCACCACGTGGCGTAGGTCGAGAACTTGTAGCCGCGACGATATTC